>NZ_JAJBJB010000200.1 GCF_021811845.1 Candidatus Cyrtobacter zanobii
CCCTTATTCCATCTATTGGCTCTGGTGCATTGCTAAAATGCTTTCTTGATTTGCCAGCAATTTCTCCACTTTTCATGTAAAGATAATTGATTTTTTTATCTGGACTAAGCGCATTATATTGCTTTATCTCGTTGGGATTTTTAGCAAATTCAGCAAGTATCTGAGGCGCATTTGGAAAACGAAAAAGAAAAGAGAAATCTCCATTGCTCATTCTTGATAGCTCGCTATTTGAATCGCCAGTAAGCTTTACTATCTTCTCTGCAATTTCTGGATTCTCTTTGGAAAATTGATCAAAATTTGCATTAAAATTCCTGATTAAGGCACTTGCCTCTTCACTTTCTCTTCTATCCATTTCAGCTAATTGCGCTTGCTCTTGCATGGCCTCCCTAGCAGCCTCTCTTGTGACCTCTTTAACGTGGCCACTTATTTTATCTATCACATCATCTCCATTAAATGATTGACTAGATGCTCTCTGCTCTTGATTTATAAAACTAGTTTCACCATTTTTGGCCGAATTCTTTTTATGCTCAGTGCTAGGAACGGATGCGCTACTCTCAGCTACATTCTGCTCAGTTGTTTTATTATCTTCTGACATCTTAAAAAATGTTATTGCGTTTTGCTAAGCTGCTATTATAAGCAGATAGAATACATATTGCAAATAGCTGCTATTTTTGATTATTTAGTTTTAGATTTCAAAACATCTTTGTATTTTTTATACCATTCTTGTGTTGCTCTTAAACTCGGCATTATCCAATCCATTGTATGAGTTCTTGCCTTGTTGATTATAGGCATCAAACCTTCCAAAGCTGCTAAATTTGCAATTTTTAACATGCCTTCAAAAGATGAGATTATTGGGATAGTTTTTTTGTGAGTTAATATATCAATATCGTCTATCTTTTTGTTAAATTCAGACTTGTTTACCCGAAAGCATGTTGCTGAGTAAATGTTATTCCATTCTATTGTAGATTTTCCAAAACCAAAAATACCAGTACCATCAATTTCAAATATAAAGCTTGCAGTGAGATTAATATATTGACTTAAAGGCTTTTTGAACCACATATATTCAC
>NZ_JAJBJB010000048.1 GCF_021811845.1 Candidatus Cyrtobacter zanobii
GCATCGTTAATCTCAAAAATGGTTTTTCTGCTGCATAAGCATCATCAGAAAAAGACAAAAGCCCGTCCAAAAAAAAGACAAAAAAACACAGGAACAAAAAACGACTTACGCAGCAGGTCTAATATACCAAATAATTTAGAAGATGTCGATCTTAGTTCCTTAACGCCAAAGATAGAAATATTGGATGGTGAGAAACGTACTCAATCGTGGAGTACATTTAAGGCTAGTTGGGATAATGAGTATAGTGAATCAGTACGTAGTGCTAGTACTAGGTTTGCAGATGGAAGGGTGACAAGGAACTTTTTGATTTTGCAGCCTTTACGAAGTTATTTTGCTCATGATGTGGATGGCAAGCTTGGTGATAAGCGCTACTTAGCGAATGAGTTTATAATAAGGTTAGATGGGATGATAGAATGGCTGCTTGAGCAATATGCTGATATTGATGGTGCATGTGCTATAATTGATAAAATGATCGAGATGCGTGCTGCGCTGAATCAATTTCCTGATCTATTAATTCAATGTGTACCTTCGAAGGGTAGTATAAAAACTGCGCCGTTTAATGATATATGTGTTGCATTGGATGAAATATTAGGTGGTCGTAGCGTTGGTGCTGGGCGGTTTATTGATTCAGAGAGGAGGTTAGGATTTGACAAAAATGATCCTAGGATGTTTGATCCAATGATTGAGAAATTGGGCTCTGAGGTTGATGAGTTGAGGTTATTATATATAAAGCTTAAAGCAAAAGAGGTTGTTAATGCTATAACTTCTGCAGTTGTTACTGTGGTTTTAGCAATCTGCGATTTAGTTAGTAATTGTGTTGATCTTGCATCAAGATCTTTGGCTTATGCCGCAAAATGTGGAAAGAGTGCAGCAGATGGTGCGCTCAACACTTATAAATATTTGGTAAATAAGCATGATCAAAGTAGTGGGCGTACAATGGGCTGATCTTAGTCTCGCACAGCTAGCTGCCATGGGTAATTTTGGTGTGTGGCTATGCATAAAGCCGATCCATATACCAAACATACCGTGGTATCTAAAAGGATGCTCAATACAAGATAGATGCGACCACCTGCTGGCACGTTCTGGCGCGCTAGCAATTTATAGCAATCATACAACCCCACGCACTTCTGCCTACCTATCTTATATTGAACACTCTTCGGGCCTAGCTTGACATACTGCTCTTGGATGCTAGGCTGCACGCTAGGCTGATTATGCTTTGCCTTACTCGTTTGTCTTGTATACACTGGAATGCTTTGATTAATTTACTTATTTCAGAATACACGTCTGTGTTCTTAATCTGTGCGCCAGCCGAGTCTGCAGCCTCTAACATCTCACAAGATGCTTCTTGATACTTGTAATCCCCCAAACCTTGAAAAAAATAAGCGACATTTGTATCCAAAAATTTTGCAAAATCATGAAGTTTACTACAACTGATCCTATTTATGCCCCTCTCGTATTTTTGTATTTGTTGAAAAGTTAAATTTACAGAATGTGCCAATTCATACTGACTTATGCCCTTCTCTAACCTTTTTTTTCTCAGCATCATACCAACGTGCACATCAACATGATGCGCGCCATCATTTCTCTTCTTACTCATAACTAAATATATAAAACCTTCTCACAAAACAACTATATTGCGATAAACTCAAAATGCACGTCTAATTTTTATTCTTAACAAAATATGAATCGTGCTACCAAAAATTGATGAGCAATCGAGTAAATTCACTATTACACGCTAAAACACATAGCATGCTCAATCACCAAAATTAACCATAATTTCTGAAAATCATGGTTGCACATTGTAACACCCATCTGCATTTATTCAAAACAATACAACTCAAAGTTAACCCAAAAATACGCAGATATAATGTATTGTTTGAACCAAATAATACATACAGGACTATCTTCCTGAAAGGCACCAATACCCCAATAACCTGGCATTCTTTTATACAAAGATAAATTATGGTTTAGCAACACAACTATATGATTCATATTATGAATCTGTTACATCTTTTTTTATCATCTAAGCAATCTATTAATTCTAGTGTATAAGGTGTGGAGTGCTACTAATAAAGTATAGCAATACCCTAATTAAAACTTCGGATTGTATTGTGATTTTAAAAATTTTTTCTATAAATTATCAGCATTAGTCGTTTCAGTTATTATATGATGAAATTGGGATGGGAGGTTGTAATAGGGCTGGAGGTACACGCACAAATAGCTTCTAAATCGAAGTTATTCTCGAGTGCGCCAACATCGTTCGGCGCTGATCCTAATACAAATATAGAGCTATTTGATGTTGCAATTCCAGGAACCTTACCTGTATTGAATAAGGAATGCATAGAGCTTGCTGTGCGTACAGCACTTGGAATAGAAGCCACAGTTAATGCGCTGTCCCGCTTTGACAGAAAGCATTATTTTTATCCAGATCTCCCGCTTGGTTATCAAACAACACAATTTTATGAACCGATAGCAAAAAATGGGAGCATCACCATAGATAATGGTAAAAAAGTTAAGATAGAGAGATTACATATAGAGCAGGATGCTGGGAAGAGTATCCATGATCAGAGTACGCATGAAACTTTCATAGATCTTAATCGTGCTGGCGTCGGGCTTATGGAGATAGTGACAGCGCCTGATTTAAGAAGTGCTAAAGAGGCATCGGAGTTTTTATCTAAACTAAGATTGATCCTGAGATATTTGCAGACGTGTGATGGAGATATGGAAAAGGGCTCTTTAAGATGTGATGCGAACGTTTCAGTACGACGTGTTGGTAGTGATGTATATGGAAATCGTGTAGAGATCAAAAATCTTAATTCAATGAAGTTTTTGGAGAAAGCAATAGAATTTGAGGCAAGTAGGCAGATAAAAGAGATAGAATCTGGCAATGAGATCATTCAAGAAACAAGGTTATTTGACACTAATGTCCTCGAAACCAGAAGTATGAGGCGGAAAGAGGATGCTGTAGATTACAGATATTTTCCAGATCCAGATATTCTTCCTGTCAAACTGTCTGATGAGTATATAAGTAGCATCAGAGCTCAGCTGCCAGAATTACCTGACCAAAAACTCAAAAGATACACTGAATCATTAAATATTCCTCTCAAGGAGGCGCAAGTCCTCATATCTGAGAAAGTTGTATCGGACTT
This sequence comes from Candidatus Cyrtobacter zanobii, assembly GCF_021811845.1. Lineage (GTDB taxonomy): Bacteria > Pseudomonadota > Alphaproteobacteria > Rickettsiales > Midichloriaceae > Cyrtobacter > Cyrtobacter zanobii. Next base: position 3,150 of record NZ_JAJBJB010000048.1, read on the forward strand.
TTTTGAAAAATTGAACTCTGTTGTGCAGGATCCTAAACTATGTACAAATTGGCTTATAGTAGAGTTATTTGCAAGAATGAATAAGCTTGAAATCAAGATGGATGACAGACAGATGATTCCTGTGGAGATGCTTGCGCAGCTGCTGCTTTTTTTAAAAAATAATGAGATTTCTGCTGCATCCGCCAAACAGGTGCTTGATATAATGTTTGAATCAGATCAAGACCCTGCTTCAATAATTAAAGAAAAGTCGTTAATGCAGATAAGTAATCATGATGCTATTCATGAGATTATCATACATGTTTTAAGAGATAATCCATCTGAAGTAGCAAGATATAAAAGCGGTGAAGAGCGGCTGTTTGGCTTCCTGGTTGGGCAGGTTATGAAGGTTGCAAAAGGTAAGGCGGACCCAAGTATAATCAATAAGCTTCTTAAAGAGCTCCTGGATTGAGAGTGTAGCATAAAGCCAAATAGCAATCTTGCTTGAGATTGGAGAATACAGCCTACGAGTTGTTAATATAGGTGGTTGTTTGCCAAGTACTGCCGCTATCTTAAATAAACTGGCTATATGTGTGTAATGGGCCAAAGCTTTAGCAGACGCAAAGGGCAAGCAGCGCCCTTTACATGTATCTCAATAGCTCGTTTATACAAGTCTTAGACCTGGTTTTGGCATCAGCCTTTTTTACGATGATTGCAGCATGTGTTGCACAGTTACTATCAGTTTTAATAAATCCAGGGACTACTACAGAAAATTCTGGCACTATAGGCTCAGTAAGTATAATGTTATTTTCTCTATCATAGATTTTTGTAGAGGAGCTTATTGAGGTGCCAGAGGCTATAACCGCCCCACGGCACACACGCACGCCTTCAGATATAGAGCTATTTGCACCTATAAAGACCTCATCTTCTATTATAACTGGCATTGCTGCTGCAGGTTCTAAGACACCCGCTATAGTGGTGCTTGATGATATATGGCAGTTTTTGCCAATATATGCGCAGCTTCCAATGGTGGAGCCACTATCTACCATCGTGCCCCCCTCTATTCTAGCACCAACATTGATAAACGATGGCATAATCACCACATTTTCCCCAAGATATGCCGAATAACGCACTATTGCACCTGGCACCACACGAATTTTTTTCTGTGTAAAATCAGATTCAGACCAATTTTGAAACTTTAAAGGTATTTTATCAAAAAATTTTTGCGATGACTGCGTCATGATACAATTACTCCTTATCTTAAAATATAATAAGATTGTCTTTCTAAGATGATCATTTATACACCACTTACCTTTCTTATTTTCTATCACTGCCATTGTACCGTAATCTAGCTTATCTATAACATCATAGATAAGCTGCCTCTCATCATCTAAAATAGAATCTTTTTTAATAATTTTATTTATTAAGACTTTTAGATCTTCCATACTATTAACGAGTTTAAAAATTCCAATACTTCTTCTACATTCTTACCTAAACATAAAAGATTTGTTTTTGCACTGTAAAAAAAATCAGCGCATAGGATAGCAGCTCTCTCTTGCCCCAATTCATTTACTATGTTTGTTGCCTCATTTTTACTTTTAGAATCATTGATATCATCTGCAATTTGATATGCGATGCCAAAGTCTTGCGCAAATGCGCACAGATGCTGCTTATTGTTTATATGTAGATCAGCTATAGCAGATACAATTTTGGCAATCGCTATAAATAGAGGTGCTGTTTTAAGAAGAGCGACATCTATACATTTACTCATACCTTTAATGTCTAGGTACTGTCCCTTCATTAGCCCGTTATACCCTATAGAGTGGCACACTATTGTGGTGATATCATTTTTGATTTTGTGCCCTAAATTAGACAGCATAATAAGCTCAATTGCATATGTTAAAATTGTGTTGCCAGTAAGAATAGCGACTGATTGGCCATACTTTTTATAACATGATGCCTTTCCCCTTCGCTCTTCATCTCCATCTATTATATCATCATGGACTAATGTATATTCGTGTAATAATTCAATTACTGTAGCAAAGTGTATAGATATAGCCCTATCTATTTGGAATAGATCTGCAAGATATATAAGTAATGAGCCTCTGATTCTCTTACCTCCAGAAAGTATTGCATATAAGACAGCATCAGAGAGTTGATCTGTACTTGTAGGGAGGAATTCTATTAATTTTTTCTCTATAAATGATGTAAGTTCTTTATTCATAAAATTTATTCTATTATTAGATGTTATTAAAGTGACTAATTCGCTATACTCAGCATAATGCAAGTGAAGATGATTACTATGAGCTTGAGGTTGTTGCTGCCATTCATTCTGCTATTATATTGTGATGTCATGGTGGCAAAGAGCTTCATGTCCCCCAAGTATGCTGCGATCATAGTGAATGCAGACACGCAGAAGGTTCTATACTCACAAGACGCACTAGAGCCCAGACACCCAGCTTCACTCACAAAAATAATGACATTATACATCGTATTTGATGCGATAAAAGGAGGAAAATTAAACCCAATGAAACATATTACTGTTTCAAAAAAGGCCGCAAAACAACCGCCATCTAATCTTAATTTGAAAGCAGGAACTGTTATAGCTGTTAGGGATGCAATAATGGGCGCAATAATTAAATCTGGGAATGACGCTACAGTTGCCCTTGCAGAGGCTGTGGCTGGTAGCGAAGAAAATTTTGTGAAATTGATGAATAAAAGGGCAAAAGAGCTAGGTATGGTAGATACAGTATTTTATAATTCAAGTGGCCTTCCTCATCCAAAACAAGTGACCACTGCAAAGGATATGGCAATATTAGCGCTTTCCATGATGAAACACCATAAAAGCACATATCATATATTTTCAAAGCAGGCATTTTTATTAGGGGAAAGAATGGTTCTGACCCATAATAAACTACTTACTTCGTATAAATGGGTTGACGGCATGAAGACAGGCTTTACAAATGCATCTGGCTATAATTTAGTCACAACGGCCGTGAAGGATAATGTGAGGCTTGTTGGGGTCGTTATGGGTTGTAACTCTTCTGCTGATAGGGATTCTCGCATGCTGCGGTTACTTGAGAACTCCTATGCAAGCAGCGCAAAAAATATAGTAGGGGATTTAATTTTTGTGAAGGGGCGACAAATAGACGCTGCAGAGAGGGTACACAAGGGTAGAAGTGACCCATTTTCCGTTATTAGTGTGGCTAATGCATCGCCATCCAAATAATTGCACTATCCATCAAGTAAATAAGTATTTATGCTCGAAAAGCTATTGATATATATAGAATATATCAATAGACTTATTTTATAAGCGTCTGTGGAACTTCATATAAGGGCCTAATCTATTACTGAATGCTCTTATTGCATTATCTCTATATAACGTAGTTGGCGCTGTGGTGTTGTAAGTAACGACTTTGTTTTCTTACATTTTTTTAAAAATACATCATGGCAGCAGGTGGATGGTCTGACTACAGTATGTTCGGTTACATTAGTAGTGATCTCAAGGAGTTGGGCAATGCTATTGATTCTGACAAACAAATTGCGGCTCAAAATCTTATCAATAAGATAAAAACGAACATAGATTATTACAAAAAGGCTCGTAAAACTAATATACTCGAGGAGATTAGTAAGGTGGATGGTCAAGATAATACCTTACTAACACTCGCATTTGGCATAGATAATTTAGAAGTACAAAAATTGGTATGTGATTTATACATTGATGAGATAGAACGCGCTAGGGGTGAAGAAAAACAAGCAGAATTAACAGAGCAAAAACAAACAACGCAAGAAAAAAAAGAAGAATGGAAAGAAGCAAGAGAAGCATGGCGAGAAGAAAAGGAGGCTAGGATGGATTGGATGTTAGCCCCTAATCAGTCTGGGCAGTCTGTTTTATCCACGGTTCTTGATCAATATGTAGAAGCAAAAGGTAATGGAGGCCAGGGTGATGCTCTGCAGTACTACAATAAGATATTGAAGGCTGTGGATTACAACCTATCACCTTTAGCATATAAGGATAATGCGCTAGAATGCCTTGGCGCGCTATTAAACACTAGAGCGTTAAGTGGCGAGCTGAAAAGTGCCAATATGAACGATTTAATAAGAAATTCAATCGTTGAGGAAAGGGTAGATATTTTAAATACCTTAAAGGATAATGGGTTATTAAAGCTGCGTAAGGAGGCTGGTTATGACAAAATATATGAGAATGGGGTACATGAAGCTGTTTTGCATCTGGTTTTAGAGAGCAATAATCTAGAAATGTTACAATTAATGGCCGATGAGTTAAAAAACAGCAAAGCCTCTGTTACATTAGAATCCTTATCAAAAATCAATAATTTTTCTGGAGATTTTGTGAAATCTCTCATGGAAATTGATATGGGTAGGGTTGATGGGCCTCGCTTCATAAAAATAGATCAAATAGGTAAAGAAGTTGATAATCAAGAAGAAGTGCAGGGTGATATTCCAGTTGTACCAATAGGTCCTGTGAATGCTGTAGATAGTGTTGAACATTTTTTACACAATACACAAGACAATCATACAAAAGTATCAATGCTTGAACATTTATTCACATGGAATAGTGATACAAAGGAATTCAAAGAGAATATTGAAAAGATTACACAAATTGCACAAAAAGAGCTTGCAAATTTTTATGAAACTAAGGGCACTAACAAAAGCTTTATTCATTAGACCTGCTGCGTAAGTATGAATTTTGTTAAAATATGTATAAAAGGTATGGAGACTTACTGATCAAAGAGGATCTCCATGTCCCTAAGATACACCAAGATACGCAGAAATCCCAAGACATTTC
>NZ_JAJBJB010000049.1 GCF_021811845.1 Candidatus Cyrtobacter zanobii
TGTGCCTCTTAGCTGAAATAGATGGATTTTGCATGTATATATAACATGAATACAACTTACTCTGATTCGTTAATATGATATCACATTTACATGCTTATACAAATGCCTTACTTAACTTGACGGTGCCGGATTAATTTATTGTGCATTGCTTTTTTGATATGAGGTTCATTCTAGTATGCGCTTTGCTTTTTATTTCTAATTCTTTGCACGCTGTTGAGAAAGCCCATCTGTCTACATTTTCATACGCTGCTAATAATGATGATCCAAGTGTCAAATTCATTGTCTCATACTCTAAATGTATTGTGCGTATAGATGTTGGTGGTACTTTTGATCGCTTTTTGCTGATAGATGTTGCTAATGCTTCTGTTATGTACGCTGCTTCAGATAATGTGGATATTGGTTTTGAATTAAGGCGGTTTTTAGGTCTGAGTTATGATCAAAAGCCTATGTCATTTGCTGCTAGCTGCAGATATCTTTTTGATTATCCAAATAATAAAGCAAGATCATATATAAAGACTGCTGTTGGGGTATATGATCACGGAATTTCACATATTGATCCATCAAAAACATATGCAACTTACGCTGGTATTGGTGTTGATTATAAAATAGCAAGTAATATATTTTTGAATTTTGGTATAGATATGTGCTTTTATGAGGTGCTAATTTTATCTAGGGAACAAATGGGGGCGCAGTTTTTGCTAAATATTGGGGTAGGGATCGCCTTTTAGTTGTGTTTGATTTTGAGTGAGTGTTTTATATTTTAGATACTATCACTTATTAAATGAGAATATGTAATGATCATGAATAAGAAGATATTTATAGTCTTGTGCTTCTTTTATGTTTCCGGCCCACTCTATGCTGTTAAAAGCACAAAGGTTATGAGTTTTGTTTCAAAGATGTATGATAGTGGTTATACATCTATATTAAAAACAGATATTTTTGGTATTTCTACTGCCTATTCCATCTCAAATAACGTAGATGTTGGTTGTGAATTAACATATTACACTACCAATATATTTGGTAGCGATTTAAGATGTTTTTTATGTACTGCATATTGTAAGCATTTTTTTGAATTAGCTGATAATGAGTGTCGTTTGTATATAAGGTATTTATCTGGGCTACGTAAAATGTTCGTTAACAATACAAGATATATTCCGTCTGAGATTCTTGAACAGTTTCATGCTATTGTTGGTGTTGTTGGTATTGGGTGTGGTGTTGATTTTAAAATAACTGATAATGTGTTTGTGAATACAGGTATAGATATTAGCCTACGTGGTAGGAGTCTACTCGGTCAGACATCCAGTTATACAGTTATTGGTACAGTGGTTACATTTGGTGTTGGTGTTGGTTTTACTTTTTAGTATATTAATAGCTAAATTTTAATCTAACTTCTAATACTTAGGTTCCTTAATGTTTATAATATCATTTAAATTTTTATCCACTTGATCAATGTTATTATTATAGGATAACTTACTGATGTAAGGCGCTTTTTCTTTCATTAAGATTGTGTTTAATGCTTTGAGAATAATATTATTTATCTTCTTTTATTTTTGTTCCATAGCGGCTTTTTCTGTATCTATGCCAAGGGGGCTTGGTGGGGATGAGAGGATCAAGATTATGCCATATAGGGCGAATTCAGTATTCCAATTTACTGGATGCCCTTATTTTCAATCTATTATAGAATTTGCTCTTGGCGAAACTATAGAGACAATAGCAATGGGCACGCCATCTGCATGGCAGATTATACCAAGTGTAAATAGAATATTCTTAAAGCCTGTGGAGCTTGATGCAACAACAAATATGACGGTGATTACAGATAAAAGGATGTATTTTTTTGAAATGAGAGCAAAAGAAGCATTTGGCATTGAAGACAGTGATATACCATTTATAGTAAAGTTCTTATATCCAAACGAAATTATAAATAATACTGCAAAGAGTGCTGCGGTTGGCGTTAATATAGATATGAAAAAGTTAGCGGCTTATAATTTTGAGTATATGCTCAGTGGTGTTTCATATGATATAGAGCCTTTATTGATTTTTGATGATAAGGTGTTTACCTATATGAAATTCAGAAATAATAATGCAGTGATACCTGCTATTTTTATGGTCTATGAAGATGGTTCTGAGGGGCTTGTGAATTATAGAATGAATGGTGATTATGTTGTGGTAGAAATGTTATCAGAGCGGTTTACATTAAGGTATGGTAAGCAGGTTGCATGTGTCTTTAATGAGAGGTATGGTGCAAGCAACTAAATAGAATCTTAGGATAATTCTTTTGCCGATTATACGATGTTAGAGCTCAGATCAGTTTCTAAGTATTTTTCTGATTGCTGTGTTATACATGATGTTGATATAGTTGTTGAGCCTTATACGTGTGTTGCTATATTGGGTCGGTCTGGCTCTGGTAAAAGCACTATTTTGCATCTAATGTCTTTGATGGAAAGGCCTACAAGTGGTAGTGTGATTTTTGATGGGTTAGATTGTTCTGCTTTAAGCGAGTCTAAATTATCATCTATTAGGAGGGGGAATATTGGATTTTTGCACCAACATCACTATCTTTTGCCAGATCTATCAGTGAAAGAAAATATAGAGCTAGCACAGCATATTACCAGTTGCTATGCGGTTAATGTTGATTCGTTACTACAGGAGCTTGGTATGTATGAACAGCGCAATAAGTTCCCTAGTTTTTTATCTGGTGGGCAATCGCAAAGAGCGGCGTTTGCAAGGGCTATTGCCCATAGTCCTAGAATTATCTTTGCTGATGAGCCGACTGGTAGTCTAGATAAGGAAAATTCGCTTCTTGTATTTAATATGATCATTAAGGGTGTAAAAGAGAAAAGGTATTCTGCCGTAATAGCAACGCATGATGAAAGCATAGTAAATATGGTGGATGCATGTTATTATATAGAAAATGGTCGTATAAAGCATAAATCATGAGTGCGAGTATATGCTTGTCTTGTTTTTTATGTACATGCGCCAAGAGTGATTATTAGATATGGCCCAGTGATGCACCTGCTGCTACATAAGTATGTGATAGCTAGTTCCATATAAAATGATTATGTTGCGGTGCGCTAATCTACTGAAATGCCAGGTATAACATATGCTCGATATATGTAAGATTAGAATAGCTATGGTATTTATACAGAATTGATCCCATCTTCTATTTTTGAGATCAGTTGCTCTTTGTACTCAGAATAGCTTAATGGATGCCCAAATTTTATTTTAACAGTTGAGTTTGGTATTATTGCAGAACCCTTTGGCCAACATTTACCACTATCCAGTGAAACGGGTACGATTGGTAATTCTGGGAATTTTCTTGCTAGCGCAGTTATTCCATTTTTAATTGGCTCTCTTTTTCCGTATTCAACTCTTGTTCCCTCTGGAAATATGACTAATTTTCTGCCCTCATCAAAAAGTTGTTTTGCGCCCTTTAACATCTCTTTAATAGATCCTAGCTGATTAGACCTATCTATAAAAATCGTACCTGCATTTTTAAAAAAACTACCCATAAATGGCACTTTAGACAGCTCTTTTTTTAAAATGATAGACATAAATGGAAAAAAATAAGGAAAATATAGCGGATCTAGTGCAGATTGGTGTTTGCATGCAATAATGCAAGCCCCCTCTGGTACGTTTTCGAAGCCTTCTATATCTCTTTTAAGTCTAAACAAAAACTCAATTACTATAAGGTTGATAACAATACACGTACAACCAGCATAGGTCATAATCTTCCTATTAAATGTAAGATACGCTGGTAGCCATATCACTGAACACAGTGATGTTACTATAACAATTACAATCCATGGCAATAACACGGAAAACCTTTTATACATACTTATTAATGAGTTAAATCTTAATCGCTTTATACAAGACAATACGGTAAAAATCTATATGACAAGCTGTAAATGAGTGTGTAAAAACTGACTCAATATATAGTCTTTATGATGCTGTAGAGCGCTGCGCAGCAGGTATGCGTGCGGCTGTGCGAAGGCCCCTAATGGTAGTACCGAGCCCAGTAAAGATATACTACTGTAATGATCATAATCCATGGCAATAATACGAAAAATATTTCACATATATACGCTAAATAGACCACTAACCGCATTATATAATACAGCATAATTAGAACCTACATACAGACATAAAAGATAGCCTAATATAACTTTTATATACAAGCATATGTAAGAACGCAACACGTTAAACACGCGACCGCTTACTTCTGTCACGAAGTACAGCCATAGGCGATACTACTGATTCAAAGTCTATCAAGCACTAACTCCTTTTATATATACCAGTGAATACTTGCCTTGGCCTACCTATTTTTTGATCTGGGTCTTCTATCATTTCCTTCCATTGCGCAACCCAGCCAGCAGTCCTTGCGACAGCAAACATCACGGTAAACATTGATGTTGGTATTCCAAGGGCCCTATACACTATTCCAGAATAGAAGTCTACGTTAGGGTATAGCTTGCGCTCTATGAAATATTCGTCCTTTAAAGCAATTTCTTGGAGCTTAAGTGCTATATCCAGCAGAGGGTCTTGAATATTAAGCTCATTCAATAGCCTCATACACGTCTCTCTTATGGAAACAGAACGAGGGTCATAATTCTTATATATTCTATGACCAAATCCCATTAACCTGAACGGATCATCCTTGTTTTTCGCTCTTTTTATATACTCTGGTATCCTGGATTCATGCCCTATTTCTTGTAGCATGTGTATCACAGCTTCATTCGCGCCACCATGTGCAGGGCCCCATAATGACGAAATGCCGGCCCCAATAACAGCAAAAATATTAGCTCTAGTAGAGCCAGCTAACCTAACGGTAGATGTAGATGCATTTTGCTCATGATCTGCATGCAATATTAGCAGCTCCTCTAGAGCGCGTGCTTGGTTTTTGCTCGCGGTGAATTCTTCCAGCGGTGTTGAAAACATCATATGCAGAAAATTTTCTGCATATCCCATTGATTTAGACGGAAATACAAATGGATACCCTATTGAATACTTATGTGCCATTGCAGCAAGAACTGGTATTTTAGCAAGTAGCATAATGGCTGCTTCATTTCTTTCGTCAGCTGATTCAACATCCGTTTTATCATGATAAAATGCAGAGAGTGATGCAGCTGCGGCTACCATTAGGGCCATAGGATGAGAATTTCTAGGGAAGCCCCTATATAGAAGCTTTAGCTGTTCGTGCACCATATAATGCCGCTTAACTTTTTCTACAAATGCAGCTTTTTCACTCTCGTTTGGAAGGTCGCCATTTAACAACAAAAAGCATATATCCATGAAATCGTGGTGCTGCACGAGGTATGCTATATCATATCCTGCATGTCGTAACACACCCTTGTCACCATCTATATAAGTGATGGAAGATTTGCATGCGGCCGTAGACATAAATCCAGGATCATAAGTGAGGACTCCAGAATTTTTATATAAGTCCCGTATATCTATTGCCACAGTTCCATCAGATCCTTTCACAACCGGGAGCTCTATATCATGCTCTAAGCCATCGATCTTTATATGTGCATTTCCTGGATTTTTCATTGGAGTAAATTCAATAACAGTGTAAAGGCGATATATAGAGTTTAAGCCTCGCATAACAATTATGCAATAAGGACTTTTTTCGACAAAAGATCTATTAAAAATATGTAGTGTAAAGAGGGGTATAGACATGTAAGATTGTCTATCTCAAATAAAATAGCTAACAAAGATCTACTTCTTTTTTTCCAAAAAACAGGCATCTCCATATGAAAACATCCTATATTTGTTCTCAATTGCATATTTATATGCGGCGTGTGTTTTTTCTAAGCCGCAGAACGCGGCAACTAGCATAAAAAGTGTTGATTTTGGTAGGTGAAAATTTGTGATCATTGAATCCACTATTTGGAATTGATATCCTGGCTTGATAAATATTGATGTCATACCTTCGCACTTTTTAATCATTCCATATTGATTCATTATAGATTCTAAGACCCTTGTACTAGTAGATCCGACAGAGATAATCCTGTTGGTTTCTACTGAATTGATTATTTGTGCAGTCTCTTCTGTGCAGGAAAAGAGTTCTTCATGCATAACATGCTCATTAATATTTTCAGATTTAACTGGAAGGAATGTGCCAAGACCTACATGTAATGTAATAAATGCAAGTTTTACACCCTTAGATTTTAAACGCGATATAATCTCATCGGAAAAATGTAATCCAGCCGTTGGTGCTGCAAATGAGCCCTCATGCTCTGCATAAATTGTTTGATAATTATGTTTATCATCAATAAACCGTTCTTGGCGCTTTATATATTGTGGTAATGGCATATTGCCTATACTCTCTAATTGCCGAAAAAGCTCCTCTCTACTAAGTTCAAAATCAACTTCTATATAATTTGACTCTATATCTTTATAATTGACGTATGCATAAAGACCGTCTGAAAAGATGATCTTTCTTCCAATATTTAAACATCTGCTTGGTCTTGCAAGTATCTGCCACCTTCTTTCACATACCTGTTTGACTATATTGATAGAAACCGCCTTATTGCCCACTGTGCCCTCTAATGATGATGGAACCACTTTACTATTGTTCATAACAAGTACGTCCCCTTCGTGCAATAAATCTACAATTTGAGCAAAATTTCCATCTTTGAAATTACCCATAGCATCCATACGCAGCATCCTTGCCTCACCCCTTGGCAGTGGATGTTGTGCTATTAGCTCTCTTGGTAAGTCAAAATCAAAATCACTTAACTGCATGTATAAAGATATTCTGTTATAATTGGTGCAAACTCCTGAGAGAGACTCTTATAAATATCTTTTTTAAAGTGTATAGCAAAATTTTCTAATTCATTAACATCAATCCAGCGCCAAGCATTAAATTCTGGATCTGTTGTATTAATATCAATCTCATTATCTGGGCCTTGAAAAGCTCCCAAAAACCATTTTTGTCTCTGTCCAACGTATTTGCCGCCCCACAAGCTTTCATGGAACGGTATATCATATTGATGCATATGGCTGGATTCATATATTATATGAATGCTTTTGATACTAGTTTCTTCGTGAAGCTCTCTGAGTGCGGCTGTTTTAAAATCCTCCCCTTCATTAACGCCGCCTTGTGGTAGCTGCCATGGTGATTCATCTTGCTCGGCATCTATTCTCTTGCCCACGAACACCATACCTTGCCTGTTAAATAAAACCACACCAGCACAACTTCTATATAGCTTATCCATACCTTTTTATCGATTTATTCATCATCTTGAAAAGAGGGTTTCTCAGAATCTAAAATCGATACTTTATCAGTGGATCTCCTGAACAGAGAAAGTAATCTTTCTATTGTACCATCCTTTCTAAATCTAAATACACCATTCATCCCTTCAAAACCAGCCTGGTTGTTCAAGGCAGCAGGATCAAAAGATACCCTGCCGTTCAGATCAATAGATAATGCCATGATAAGAGCAACAGCATCATAAACAACATATGCAGCATCACTAGGCTCTGTATTATACCTAGATTTAAACCTGTTTGCAAATTCATACCGCGCTGCTATTGGCACATCCGCATAATATGATAATAGTGTTGGCATATTGCTTGGATAATTATGGAAACTGCTACCACCCATGACAAACATTTTTCTGAGGTAACTTTCAAGTGGCTTAAGGTATGACGCATCACGGCACCGTCAAGTTAACTTTGACAGTCCATAATTTTGTTATGAAAATTGGAGATCAAGCAGCATGAAGCATATCAGAAGCTTCATCCCAAATTGATTGGGCTTGATTAAAACGCTCCTTTTGTACAG
>NZ_JAJBJB010000201.1 GCF_021811845.1 Candidatus Cyrtobacter zanobii
ATAATTTGAATATGGATCATCCCGATTTTATGGACAACGAAGAAATTACAGAAGAACGAGTTTTAGAACTTGGAAACAAGGTATTGGAGGTATTAGGATCTGAAGACAAAATCACAGAGATAGAGTACTTCTGAATGGATGCACTTTACCTTCAATTATTCCAGGCTCTGTTCCCACAGTTTGATTTTGAAAATATTGAACCTGGCAAGACTGAAGAAGAGATGGCTGAGAACATCAACACACTTATTAAGTTACTTGAAAAGAATATACTCGAAACTGATTTGAGCGACATAAAAGCTGAGGCAATCGTTTCTGGAGACCTCGTCCACATTGACGAGTTTCTGCAAGTGCTGCTTCAAGTGGTATTTCTTATGGTTCAGAATCAAGGAGAAGGCGAGGAGTCTGAAGAATCAATGGACTCAAAGCAACTTCATAGTAAAGGCGCCTCTTCTAAAAAGAAAGATAATTCAAGCGTTAAAAAGGAGAAAAACAAAAACAGAAGCCACAGCGATGCAAAAATGGAGGATCCTCTTGACAATTCAAATGATGAGACCGATACTCAAAAGTTAGCTGCAGGACTCGGTTTAGACTCTCCTGATATTGATGACATTGATATGAAACATGATGCCAAAAATCTTTTTTCATCTGGAGGTAAATTTAATTTCAATAAGATCATGATAAAGATATATTTTATTAGGGGATAAGCATCAAAAAGATGAAAGCAGCGATAGAAACTCTCGAAAGAAAAGCGATAAAAGAAAAGGACATGCCGATAGTAATGATGATATGGATGATGAAAATGAAGTTTACTCTGACCTTGATTTTTATGGCAAAAACATTCCGGACAAAAAGCAAGTAATAATGAATGATGAAGATGAAGAAGCCTTGCTTATGAATCAAGAATTTAAGCCTCCAAAACAAGAAGAGCAAAAATCGCCTCAAAATTTGAATAATGCTAATAAAAAAGAACCAAGTAAAGTTCAAGATAATAAAGATCAAAAGAACAAGCAGCCTGAAAAACCGAAAGCAAAAGTTGATGTACTCAATGATCCTTTAT
>NZ_JAJBJB010000050.1 GCF_021811845.1 Candidatus Cyrtobacter zanobii
TAACTTTAGAAGATTATCTAAAGATTACGAAATCACCACTTCTTCGGCTAAGGCTTTTATAGAATTGGCATTTACAAAAATTATGATGAAAAATTTCTCAAAAAGTTTTACGTGACTGGTTCTTAGTCTTGAGAATATGCATAAACCGCCAAGATCCTAATTAAGTGCAGTGCAAAAAGAGAGCTTTTTGGGTAAATGAGGATAGAACAATCAAAAAATTGAAAATATTGATTAAAGAGAGGTTTGATATAGATATAGAAAAATCCAGCATCCATAGAATGCTCAAGAAGCTTGGATTTAGTCATATAACTGGTAGAAGAAGACACTACAAATCACTCTTCCCAAGAAGAATTTAAAAAAATCTACAAAAATTACATAAAGAAGGTGTCTATGAAGCAGATTTTACAGGTCTTCGTATCAGCTATCTCCTTGCAAAGCTTAAAACTCGACTAATCCACCCCATAATAACAGCCATAGGCATTATGGCTGTTATTAATGTAAACCCAACCAGCTGCACATGAAACAACAATTGGCCCAGCAATTTAGCAATATATCTGGGCCGTAACTCAATACATGCCTAATTGACATGTGAATCATTAACCTCTTCCAGTACCGCCTCCTTTTGCATTAGACATGAAGTTCCTAACATGACTTAACTCTCCTTTAATTCCTGTTAATTTCAATTCACTTTCATTATAATCCTTACCCTTTGCATAATCGTGCGTCATTTTATCAACTTGTGCCACGATCTTATGCAACTCATCAGTAAATTTACTCGCAGCATCGCCACTTATTGGCTTGCCACTTCTAGCATAATGCATGGCATTTGCGCATGTATTGAAAAGGAGTGTAATTGTTCCATATGCCGCTCCAACAATAGAGCCAAGTACGGAAGGGTTTTTCTCAGTGGCCTTACCTAACTCATCTTGCAACTTCTTAAGCGCTTTTTGTATATCAAGCGTGTCAGGCCCTTTAACACCACTAGCATCGGCTTGAACATTATCTGCTGATACACTTTGTTGTGACACTAGTATGTCCTTAAAAGCCTGAAATGCAGCACATATTTTTTCTAATTGTTCAATTTTTTTATCATTTTGCTCTGCGAGTTGAGGTGTGCGTCTAAACATGTTAATGCAAGCGCGGAAGATATCTATGAATCTGTCCACAATCCTAAACACAGGATCACCAAATACAAACTTCAAAAATCCACCATCAACCACTCTGGCATTGAGCTTAGAAACATCATTATGGCACTTTTTAAGGTCATCACCTAATGCAGTAAGCTGTTTTTGAACATGCTTTTCCAGCAATGCCCTTGCTTCTGCTTCTATTGGCTTTAAAATTGCAGACCCGAAGTCATCAAAAAGCCCGTTAGAGCCAACCGCAATATTATCCTTGTACTTTTCTAATTTTGCGAGCCCCCCCTCTAGTGTAGCTATTAGTTTTTGTTTATCTGCCGCATATGATGCGCACACCTGCATACTATCACTAAAACGTTTATAGTAAGGTCTAAACTTTTCCCTCCATTCATAAAAAGAGCTTATCTTACTGCTGTCCATACTACTAGCACGGTAATCACCAAATGTGTTGTGGAGAATATTAAATAAAAAACCAAGGTTAACAGTGGTGGTTTTAGAATCATTACTAACTAGGTTCAGCATCCAGTCTGGTGACCTTGGTGTATTTTGCGCTTGCTCACTCTCCGCTTTCAATACATACTGATCAAATTCATCATCTTTACCTGCTTCATTCTTAACTTTTGACTTAAGCTGGTCTGACATTTTAGACATATACAAACAATAAAAGGGACATTAGTAGCTTTATTGTGCTGCAATAGTAAAAGCTTTGCAACTTTGGCGCTAAGGCTTCATATTTTATCTATTAGCCTTGTGTTATTATCAGTTGGTCAAACTAGCGTTTTGCCATACATTTTCCGGTATGATATCACTAATTTTTGAGGCATTATAAACCCTCCTTATCATAGCCCCTGCTTCTTGGTAGCTAAGGTTCCATAGATCTTGAGGTGTTTTTTGATCATTATTTATGAAGGAGATGGTGTTATCATACAGAGAGTTTAATATGCAGCTAATGGTTTCTATATCATGTTTTGCATAGGCATAATGCAGCGCTGTGTTGTGCTCATTATTTGGTATAAGCGGATTGCACCCCTCAGCTATGAGCCTTTCTATTAATGCCTTATCATATTCCCTGCAAATGGGCTTTCTTCCAAAATATTTACGTGCAACTAAAAGAGTGAGTGGTGTGTTTCCTGCGCTATCCTGGATATCTCTATCCCAATTGGTATTATGCTTCTGGAGCATATCTATGAATTTAATGCACTCATCGCTCCTATCCCATGCTATAAGCCAATGGAACACGCTACTTCCGTGGCAATGTTTGTGCTTGAGGTTAGGGTCGGCACCAAGTTTTATCAAGTGATCAAGGCAGATTGCGTAAAAATCTGCGAGCTCTTTATAGTATGTCTTTTTCAGCATAATCGATCTTTTTAAGGCAGAGCTCCAAAGGCCAGTCACTATAATAAGCAATGGGCATATCCCATCGTAATTTACTAGTTTTGGTTGTTTTTGTATCAAATTTACGAAATATGCTACAGATTCATCACTCTCGGAAATATTACCCTTTACCAGGAAATCAACTATTTCAAGAGATAATTGTTTTAAATCAGTTTCCATTAATATTACAATATGTATTAGCTGTGTGGAATAAATGAAAGTATATAAAAAGTCATCTATAATGAGGATGGAATATATCTATTATGTCGCACTATAATATAATTGCTAATGCGCCTTGTACTGATTTTGCTGATCTATTGCATGATGCATGGCTGCAAAATGTTATACTACTTGACGGTGCCGCAAATCATTTTCAAGGTTATCTCACGCCGCTTTGTATTATTGGTGATATGGATAGTATTACTGAAGCCTCTAAGAGTTATTTTAGATCTAGGGGGGTGCGTATCATGGAGATAATGGATCAAAACACTACAGATCTAGAAAAGGCAATAACTTTATGCATGGAAGATAAGAATCTTAAAACTATTAATATATATAATGCATCTGGTGGGAGATTGGACCATTCAATACTCAATCTAAGGCTCCTTAAGAAGTATTATTCTGATAAGTATGAAATTAGATTGTTTACTAGCTCAGAGAAGGTGATTTTTTTAAGGGATTGTTATGTTACGCTTCAGGGTAATAAGCATGATAAGGTGGCTCTTTTGGCCTTTACATGTGCGGCCGTTACTTCCCATGGCCTATTATATGAAATGGATGGGTATCGGCTTGAATTTGCGATGAGCGAGGGTACATCAAACTCTCTAAATATGGAATATGCAACCATAAGAATTAAAGGTGATGTATTGTTGATTATGGATAAAAGTATAAATCTATTAAATTTAGACGTTTTGTGATGTCTAAAGCAAGCTCTGCAGGTATAGCTTAGGCATAATAGGTTGAGATTACTCAAAAAAGATGCTAGAAAGCATAAGCATATACAAAATAATTAGAAATAAAATAGGAGGCCCATATTCTAGCGATCTTATAGAAAGAGTCATTGAATGTTTAGGAGCTAACAAAGATGTAGAAGATATAACTTGAGCAACAGAGCATGAGACAGTTTGTAAGGCGTGAATAGAGATAATTTTGGCATATTGCCCTGTTTATTTCTCAGTCTCATTTGCCTCTGCTATACCTTATAAATACCTTAATTATCATTGAGTTAAAATTACTTTTTGTGTAATAATTTTATATTACTTTAACTATAAATTGTAACTAAGTCGCTATTCAGCAATTCACATGGTGATTATTATATTTGCAGTAGAGCATGTTTGCTTTTTCTGCTACAACTACAAATTATTATTTTAAATGTTTATAAGGATTATGTTTCAGAAATTTGTTGCGCTTGCAATATGGATATTTGCCACAACTACATGTTATGCAGAAGTTCATTTTGGTTACCCTATTGAGACAATAATACAAGGCAGTAAGGTACAAGATATAATATCAACTGGTGCATCACTTAGGGTAGTGAATGGATACCAAGTACCTATTAAAGTTGGGGTTAAGAGTTATTTTATAACTGGTGATAATATAAGAGAGATTGTGAAATTTCTTTCAGACTTTAAAACTTACAATGTGATAGCCCAAACCTTAGGACAAGATGGCCACTGGCGCAATGGTGGTGGCAACGTTTATCTTGTTATAAGGAACAAGGGCACAAAGGGTTATGAGTTAATAATTAAGAATATCCAGACACTTGCAGGCAAGATGAATCCGATCGGCATAGTGGCGGATGAAATTATACAAGCACTATCAGATATGGATGTGATACCGTTTTCAAGTGCAAAGGAGATTTTTGCATATGTTACAGACTATGTTAAATCCTCTGAAGCTACAGATGAGCTAAGAAAAGTGTATAAGGAAACACTAGGAAGCGCCGCCCCGTTATTTGCCTCTGGTACTAAATCTGAAAAAACTGCAGGAGGATCGGAGGATGCAACTATAGGACTAAAAAAATTAAAACTTGGTGATTTTTTAAAAGCTGCAAAAAAGATTTATAGTGCTGGAGAAAGCATTAAATATATATTCAATAAAATTTTCTACGGCAATAATAGCAAAGGCTTAGTTGGCGGCGAGCTTCTAGACCTGAAAAAAGGAGTGATGATAGAGATCTGCTCATATCCTTCTGTGCCAAATAAGGCAAAAGGTGTACTTAACCTAAGAAGTGAGGTTGTTACTATCGATGAAATAATCAATGCGCTAGTTTCACTGAGATAATATAATAATCCGAGTGCATAGGGCTACACAACAGTGTGGCCTATGTACTACCAGCGATTCTTTATTTGAGATATTTACTTAAGGAGAAGTGAATATCACTTTTATATTGATATATAGCAAAACACCCATAAAAGAGTTACAGTGAAAAGTGTTCAAGTATGTATTCTTGTAACTCCGTAACCGTTTTATAGCTATTGCGCTATAGAATATTTCATAATTTACGGCCTCAGCACTACATTAACCCCATTTCATAGGTGGTGACGATTTATTTCTACAAGCACTCTATTTTAACTCATCTTTAAAGGCTCTTGCCTTTGATAAATTCCATTCTCTCTCTTTGATTGCCTGGCGTTTATCATGCATCTTTTTACCCTTTGCGATTCCAAGTGAAACCTTCACTATGTTCTTCTTATTAAAAAACATAGAAAGCGGTATAATCGTCATGCCCTTTCTTTGCACCAAACCAAAAAGCTTCTTTATTTCCCTTGCTTTTAGCAGAAGCTTCCTTGCTCTTTTTGGGTAATGGTTTGTAATACCAGCATTTTTATACTCAGGTATATGTACATTTAATAACAAGATCTCGCCGCTTGACGCACAATCCGCGTGCGAATCCTCAAGTGATACAGAGCCTCCAACCCTTAAAGATTTGACCTCAGTTCCAAGCAGCACTATACCAGCCTCAATAGTATCCTCGATATAGTATTCGAATTTGGCCCTCCTATTATTCGATATTATCTTAAAATTACTCACGGGCAAAACTTACTTACAACTTCAGTATGCTAACATAAAGTTCTAGCACTGCCAATCGCATTTCAAATCTCAATAAAGATTTATTGGAACAATATTTGCAATATCTACACTTCAATATTAATGTACAAAAGTGATTGGTAATGTCATTTTTAAATGGAGCTAGTAAATTATTACAAAGACATGCTTCTTTTAAGGCGCTTTGAAGAGAAGTCAGGGCAGCTTTATGGAATGAAGCTTATAGGTGGATTTTGTCACCTATATATAGGGCAAGAAGCTGTGGCAATTGGTATTCAATCCGCACTAAAGGATGGCGATAAAATCATCACAAGCTATAGGGATCACGGACCTATGCTTGCAACTGGTTCTTGCCCTGATGCTATTATGGCAGAGCTATTTGGAAAAGTTGGTGGATGCTCTAAGGGAAAAGGCGGCTCAATGCATATGTTTGATTTAGAAAAAGGGTTTTATGGTGGGCATGGAATAGTAGGGGCACAAGTACCGCTAGGCACAGGCATTGCATTTGCAGAAAAATATAAAGAAACAGGCAACATATGCATAACAATGTTTGGCGATGGCGCTGCCAACCAGGGGCAAGTGTATGAATCATTCAATATGGCAAAGTTGTGGTCGCTCCCAGTTATTTATGTAATAGAGAACAACGAGTATGCAATGGGTACTGCGGTTTCAAGGTCATGCGCTACAGTTGATCTATATAAGAGGGGCGAATCCTTTGGAATAGAAGGGCAACAAGTTGATGGAATGGATTTTTTCGCCGTTAGTGCTGCTATGTCAACAGCTACAGAGCGTGTTCGTAATGGCTCAGGGCCGCTTCTAATAGAATTTAAGACATATAGATATAGAGGGCACTCAATGTCTGATCCAGGAACCTATAGAGACAAGGATGAAATCAATAGTTATAGAAGCACAAAAGACCCAATTGATATTATGAGATCAAAATTGGTAAGCATGGGACTATTAGATGATGTCAAAATTAAAGAAATAGAACAAGAAGTAAAGCTTGTGGTTGAAAAAGCTGCAAATTTTGCTAAGGAAAGCCCAGAACCACCACTAGGGGAATTATATACTGATATCTTTAAGAGCGCATAGACTGCACTTAATTTCATCAGATAGCGGCTTTTGATACTGCATGTGCATGTATCACTTACAAAGTTAGGTTTGTTGAGCGTCTTTTATGATATATTATAGAAGCGGCCTGTGTGGCTCTTGCCAAGTGGCTCATGCACCTATACTTAATAATGGGGATGCATCGCCATCATAACCAAAGAGCCGCCCATCATCCACAAGCACACGCCCTCCAATGGCGCTCCATTTGGGGCACTGACTAGATTCCTTGCTAGGTTCCTGTTCAGACTGCAGCAACCTTGGTTCGTGCTCTTCGCAAAACGGGCATTCAATACTCAGCGGCTCATGCATCATAATATTAGTTGCTGATACTTGTGCATCTAATTTACAATCTGTATCACCAGGCCTCTGCTTCCCTGTATTTATCTTTGTATTTGCTTCAGCAATCAATGTACCAATATCGTTTGTGCTTGCAAATACGTCAGTTTCATCTCCTTGAGACTCAATAATTCCAGCACCATATAATATATTTTTGAGGCCATAAAATGCATTACATAAAGTAACGATTAGTGTGATAAATAAATATGATAAAAGATTTTCTTCAGCAAGCTCCCAATACCCTTGTAAGACCACAGAAATCTTGAATTTATTATCTATGGCTCGAGGCGCACAATTAACCTGGACCATCTTGTATACATATTGAACCCCTAAAAGCTTTGCAAATTTATTATGATTTTTATCACAAAATAGAATACCACTTTCATCACATGCAATTGCTGTAGCTTCACAACATCTTGCAAACTCACTTGCAACAGCTTTAAGAACCAGTCACGTAAAACTTTTTGAGAAATTTTTCATCATAATTTTTGTAAATGCCAATTCTATAAAAGCCTTAGCCGAAGAAGTGGTGATTTCGTAATCTTTAGATAATCTTCTAAAGTTA
>NZ_JAJBJB010000202.1 GCF_021811845.1 Candidatus Cyrtobacter zanobii
GCCTAAATTCGGTGATTTTCATATTCCTTAACTCAAACCAAGTCAGCGGGATCAGTCCAACAAATGGTCCAGATTCAGGTGGAACAATCCTTACAGTTACAGTTGCGATTGATCAAACCTTAGGAAATGTAGGACCAGTTTACTGAAGTTTTCCTGGAAGCTCAGCGATAACTGCGATTCCGTCTCCTCCATATGATTACCTCTGAGCAACTCCTGCGTTCAACCAAACGCTATGAGACACTAAGTACGACTGAAATCCTGAACTGGGTTCATCTCAAGCAACTCTTGACAGTATGGCGATCGTTATGTATCCTGATTATGCAATTGTTCAGCTTGGGATTATTGTTGCAGGCAATGTTGATAGAACATTCCAATTTACTTATAACAGGAACGTCGAAGTCGATGGATTCGAGCCACCTTTCGGACTTTACAATCAGCCTTATAGCATTATTGTGAAAGGGACAAACTTTCATCCCCACGCGAGCATCAAGTGCAAATATTCTTTTGCAACAACAACTGTCGTTGATGCAACCTATCTTACGAATAAAACAGTATCATGAGCTATTCCAGCCCTTACTTCTGGACTAACCTTGCCTTTCTTTGTTCCTATCGAGTTGTCGCTGAATGGAGGGCAAGACTACACAAGCTCTGGAAAGACATTTGCATACTGAACCCAGCCAATCCTAAATTCCTTAACTCCAGCAGAAGGCCCAGTGACAGGAAATACTATGATTGATATCAGTTACGGAACCTCAGGCAGCAATTCGAGCTGACTCGACATTTTAGACACAACTTCAAGTGAGTCATTTGAAATAATCTCATATTCGCTCATCTTACGTATTTTTAGATCCTGATTTGACATCAGCAAGGGTTCGATGAATCTTCACGATGTATAGCGCTACCCAGCCAGATCCAACAAAGTCTGTGACGACCCCGGTGTTGAGCCACGACACAGTTAACAAAATTATATCTTGATCAACTCCAAGCGCGAACAACATCGATAGCAGCTTATTTGCAAATGGTGGAGTTGTGCTTGTTTCAAT
>NZ_JAJBJB010000051.1 GCF_021811845.1 Candidatus Cyrtobacter zanobii
TCTGTATTTTGCTGGAAATACCAGGTGATACAGTAATACGGTTACATTATGACTTTTGTATATGTATATGCTCATCCGTATATATTACGCAGCAAGCTGCGGGGAATACAACCCTAAAAGAGATTTAAACACGGATGCATTACAAAGGAGCATAAAGAGAAGTACGAAAAAAAGCTAAAAGAAAATCATCCACTATCTGAAGATGATTTAAGTAAATGGAAAGAGATCAATTATAAAGAGCATACTTATGAGATTAAGCAAATTAGGCAAAATTTTGGACAATGGCTGAGCTCCAATGCCATTAATTTATATACGAATGATGAGGCAAAAGAGAAACATGATGCTGCAAAAAGAGCATTTGAGGTATTTCTGAATGCTCAATCTCTTGTAATTCAAAATCCACATTATCTGAATTTGAAAGCCACTTCTAGTTATAATAGCGGACACCTTCAAGATGCCTTAAGCTATGTAAAGCAAGCATCAGAGCTTGATCATAAATTTGCATGGGTTTCTCTCAACAGTATGGCTTTCATACGACTTGCACTTAATGGTTCTGGCATCACAGAATATAACCAAGTAGAAGAAGCGCGTAAAGTAACACAAGAGCTCTTCTATGACTTAAGCACGGTTCAAGCCAATATAGCAAATTACATTTTGCCAAGACAAGAAGCTTTATGCACATCATTACAGGCGGTTCGGAAAGCGGAGCCTTCTGCAACATATAAACAATGTGCCATTACCCTGGCTTTTTACAAACAAGAGATCGCAGAGATCCAAGCCGTCATTAAACAGGTTCAGGATCTTGGACCAGATAAGATGGTAAGAATCAAGAATACATACGGAGCAGAGCGCATAATAGAAAAGATAGAGCTACAGATATATAATGAGACAAGCCAAGAGGGTATCAAGGAGCTGAAATTTAGGTCTCAAAAACATGCTCCTGAGGCTATGAAGCACATCAGTGAGATTTTGAAAAATGAGATAGATTTATTGGGTTATGTAGGTTTTGAAATAGAAGTCTATGATTTAAAAAAAGATTATAGTGGAACAGTTTGGGCGTTTGTGGTTGCCTCTGTGCAGCTTTTTATTGGAATTGTAGTATATCCATTTGCTCCACAATATATGTCGACACTAATATCTCAGGCATTTTCTAATTTTGTTGAAATCTATCAGAGTATACATAATGGTAAACCCATAGATTTTTGGGAATTTTCCAAAAGGAATGCTTTGACCTTTGGTATATCATCTGCAATCACATCTGCTTCAAATTTGATTAAAGGGGTTGATATTTTCACAGGACGATCCGTAAGCGAAGCAGCAAATCCTATCTTTATGGACTCAGTCGTTGATTGGGGTAAGAACCAATTATCAGATTGGACTTTTACCAATATTGCGAATTTAACTTTGGGAATTGCTGAAATCACGGATCGTAAAGAGCCTATGAAAGATGATGCGAAGAAGGCTATGGATGCGGTATTTTCGCAAAAGAGCGAGCAAATCAAGGGGCTTTTGGTATCATGTACCTTTAAGGAGCTTAGTTTGGGGGGCTCAATGCTAAAATGCCAAGATGAATTTTTGGAGAAGATCACAAACATAGTGATTATTTATGCTAAAAATGATATGTGGTTACACGCTATTTATGGTGTTGGAAAGGGGGTTGGTGGTGGCGTTATAAATGATTACATTAGTGGTAATCAAGGAGGGTGGCAAGGAATGTATGGTCGGCTTGGCTCTTGGTGTTTTACAGCATTTGCAGATCTGATTACTGGCGGTGTAAAAGTACATAACTCAAAAGGGGTTATAATAAATGGGCTGAGCTCTTACATAGATGGAGAGGATAGAATGAACTCTAATCAATTAATGCATGCAAAGCTCAAGCAAAGCTTTCCAGAAAACGCAGATGCTATGATGAAGGATATAGAGCAAGACCTGTGCAATGGTGAAGTATGTTATAATGACTGTAAGAGGTACGAGAAACTTGACAAGCAGTATAACAAATCAATCACAAAAGATTGCCAATACATAGGATCCATCATCAATCAGATTCCGAATATAAGCGATGTACTGAGACAGCAAGCAGAAAAAAAAGCGACTCAATCACTTGATATGCTGTATACAAGCACCGTTATTGATTCCATGAAGAATGCGCTTAAGGAGCTTTTGCAGATACCAATAGAGCAGATTTGGACAGATGCAGAGCTTAACAAAAGCCTTAATCAGCATTATAAGTGGGACAAAAAAGAGCGCAAATTTAAATGTATAGATTGTAAGGATAAAGGACATGATCAAGATAAGCCGAATGGCACTGGGAGTCAGGGTAGCGCACAAAGTAATGATGAGAAGAAGGGTGAGGGGAAGAATAATGATCAGCAACAAGATGATCAGAATAACAAACAAGGAGCTAAGACCAGTACTGATAAGCAACAAGAGAATGTTACAATAAAAAAAGGAGATACGGTTCATGATATCTTATCAGCTTCAGGTAAAAAGCCAACAAACAAGGACTATGAAGAATTTTTAAAAAACAACCCGTATTATAATACTCAAAGCAGAGTAACAAGGGATGAGAAGGGTAACATAATAAACATCAATCTAAGACCAGGTGAAACGATCAAGGTTGCAAGAGAAATTGCTGTAAATTATGAGAAACAGCGGGCTGAGAATGTAGGGAGTGACAAGAGTTCCAAACAATCACAAGCTGGGGGAGCAAAAGTATCGGATAAATCCGATACCATCAATCCAGAACAGACAGCAGATCCAGAAACATTATACAATAATGCTATTACAGAATGGAATTCTCTATCTAAAGAGAAAGAACAAGAGATTCAAAACTCGCTAAAAACCAGTAAAGAGGGTTGGTATGATAAGATTCGTAATGCGTTTAATGAGCTGTTTGGAGCCCCGGAGGCTAATGCCACCCCTGCGGCAATACTAAATATAATGAGAAGCATGCCCGCTGCGCTGAAATGCTTAGAAAGTAGCGCATGTCGCAATCAAATCCTGAATACAGGAAAAATAATTGGGAAGGAGGCATTATCGTTAATGAAATCTTTCTATAAAGAAGCGGGTAAGCACATTGACGCTCTTTTCCACAAGGAGAACTGTGATAGTAGCCAAACAAGTAAATCAAGTTCTACTGGGCCTCATGGCAGTCCAGATCCAGACGATGATCATAGGACGCAGGCTGAAAAAACAAAAGAGTTTACAGGTAACAAGATAGATCTTGATAAACACGAGGCATCTGCTAATCAAGGTGGTATTGGACATACCAAGGAGAAGCATGTGAACCCAAGTCAAGAATATATAGCTCAGAGAGCCGAGAAGGTACGAGTATCTAAAAACCCAACTGAAAGTTATTCGTTTTATCCTGATGAAGCAACTACAGAACAAGCTATTAATGATGTAAAAAGAATGAAAGCAGATGAGATTCAGAAATGGGCTAATAACCTTAACTTTAAGGAAACAGAAACATTTAGTGTACAGGATTTAGGTAGACAAACTGGGTATGGTATCAGTAAGCAAAATCTCAACCCATCTTCTAAATATGGTGCTAAAATAGTTCTGAGAAAAATGCCTAATGGTTCAATACAATTAGTAACTTCTTATCCTGAATAAAATAATGGCAATCTGGCAAAAATACAGCGACTTAGAAAGTCTTTTGGTAGAAATGATGATAGGAGCTTGTTATGAAAATAAGCAAGATATTGACGTAATTAAAGAGTATGTTAGTAAGTATCAGAATCTGAATGCCGAAATAAGACAATGCAAAGAGCTCCTCTCTTTGCCAGAAGAGGAGTTTCCATCAGATTGGGTGGGTGAAACTATGAATACAGATTTCCCTGATGGATGTGACTCTGCACGGGATGTGATACAATGGATAGTAGAAGAGTTAGAAAAAGAAGCCAAAAAACAGGGTAAATTATGAATCTGAGGGAGCGTTATCCAAAGACAGATACAAAATTAGAGAGGGCACCGTCAAGTTAACTTTGGTAGTCCATAATTTTGTTATGAAAATTGGAGATCAAGCAGCATGAAGCATATCAGAAGCTTCATCCCAAATTGATTGGGCTTGATTAAAACGCTCCTTTTGTACAGCGGAGCTGTTCTTATATCTACTGTATTATACCATTTCCCCATTATAACCAGATATATTTTGATAAGAATTGATACAATTGGTATAAGAGCCTGTCTTGAAAGTTATAGAGTAACAATCTAAGATGCTAAAAACATGTATTAGTCAAGATTTAATCTTACACTGCGGCTCAAACTATCTGTGCGAGAATCCTACAGTTAAAGCTTTTCTATCTCTTGTAAAGAAAGCTCGGTGAATTCTGATACTTTTTTCTTATCAACTCCAACAGATAGCATGTTCTTGGCTATTGCCAATGTTGCCGCGTGTCTACCCTTCTCCATACCTTTCTCCATACCTTTCTCCATGCCCTCTTTTATTCCATCCTGCCTACCTTCTTCTCTCGCTTCGTCTTTGATATAAGCCTCTCTTGCTCTTGCATCTTTTGCTGCTTTTTCAGCGCTTTCATAGGCAAGTAGCTCATCATTTGTCCAGTTGTGTGCTTCTAATTCATGATAGGCTCTTTGGATTATGTCGTTGTTGTTTGCAAGAATAGATTGCATGTCCTCTCCTTCATGTGCATGTTTAAAAAAGTAGCACCACTTCTCTTGATAAGTACTGAGAGAATGGATGTCCTTTGTAAACTTTGGTAGCTCTAAAAACGTAAATGAAAAATCTTTTAAATCTCTTTCATGGCTTTGCTGATCTAATATTACATGTACCGATTTATAATCAGGTTTTTTAGGGAACATTTCATATTCTGTTATAGCTAAAAAGATTACTTCTTTTAGGTGTTTATAGTCATCTCCCTTATCTGGTTGTGAGGCATATGCTTTTGCTGCGTAGTATTGTGCTCTCTTTTCAAATCCTGCTACTTTTGCTACTTGCATCTCTACTATATACTTAACTCCATATTCATCTTCACATAATACATCTACTATACTCTGCTTCTTGCTAGCTATCTCGGGTTGCTGCAGAGGGTTTATTAATGTTACTTGCTTAATGATTCCACGAGAATCACTCACTATAATGTCATTCAAAAAATGCATTAGGATATCCTTGTTCTTTTCTGTTCCAAAGATCCTTTTGAAGGCCACGTCATTACGTGGATTTAAGTATTTTACTATCATGCTTGTTACCTATTATGCAGCGACTATCTATATCTAAACTTCTTGCATTTTATGGCAATTCTATAGCAATTACCCAGTCATAGCAACAATACTGATAAAGTTATGCTATTTGTTAAAATAAATGCGATTTTTATTCCGAATTCGTTAAAATCACCCCCTTCTCCTTCAAAGTACCATCACCATTAACATACTCATACAGAGTTGTGGTTGTTATGCCTAGCTTCTTTGCTATTTCTGATGGTTTGGTTTCTCTGTTTTGCATTGCTGCCATTGCCATCTTTAGCGTTGCTTTATCCATTTTCCTTGGCCTTCCTCCTTTTCTGCCTCTTGCTCTTGCCGCTTCTAGTCCCGCTTTTGTTCTTTCTTTGATTAGTTCGCGCTCATATTCAGCAAGCGCTGCAAATATTCCAAATATCATCCTTCCATTCTTTGTGGTTGTATCTATTTCTGCTCCCTCTAATACTTTAAATCCTACTTCTTTCTTGCATAGTGTATCTATCATATTCACTAGATCTTTCATGTTCCTTCCTAGCCTATCTAGTTTCCATACTATCAGTATGTTGCCTGGTTGCAGTGCTTTTATACATTCTTTGAGTCCAGGTCTGTCATCTTTTCTGCCTGATGCAAGATCGCTATATATTCTATTTGCTTCTACACCAGCTTTGATAAGTGCATCTGTTTGTAAATCTAAACTTTGAGATCCATCTGCTTTTGAAATTCTAGCGTAGCCTATTAATACCATCTTAACCACCAAGAAAGATAAATTATTCCATGTAATCTTATGTTGATTATCTTAACGGCTTTTCTGGTGCTTTTCCATATCAATTCTTGTATCATTACTGACAGTAAGATAAACGTTCGTTTTTCTGGTCAGTTTAGTTTTTTGCTTGATCACCAATTTCTGGAAAATGATACTCAACAAATTGAATGTATGTTGGATATCCCTTATTTACTAGGTATGCAGCGCAACTATGAGCCATATAAAACCAATCAAAAAGCAGCCCCATGATGCATAAAATGTTTTCGTCATTTTCTAATTTTGGCATACGAGGCTTTAAATGTGCATATATCTCTTTAGTATCAATCCCATTTAGGTTATTTTGCGCATTCAACACAAGTCTTACTTCATTCTCAAACGAAAGTGGGGTTTTTTCTTTAAATTGCGGATTACTCTCTCTAAAAAACTTCTTAGCCTCCTGGTATTGCTCCAGGCTCAATGCCTTTAAAAGCTGTGTTAGAATTAAAACATGAATATTCACCACTTTAGTCAAATCGATACCCTCCTTACTTTCTAATGCTACCAGCGCACCCACCATGTTATTACAGAAAATCACTCTATGACGATGGGAGGCCTTGATATACTCACAGAGATTTAGCAAATCTTCTCTTTTAATTTTCTCGACTGGTTCCATGTTATTAATACTTACTGTTTCGGCAAACACATTCATTTTTTTGAACTCCTCATCTTCTGTGATTTTTTCTATCAACTCTTTAATTGGCACCACAACGCCATCAACCTCAAATTTTTGCCCAATAATTCTTTCTATGTATTTCTCATAAAAGCCTCTTTTTTGCTCTCTATCCTGTGAGGTGGTATCCAATAATTTACTATGATCATAAGAAATGATTTGAGCTATACGTTCAGATTTTATATCATTTATTAAATCTACAAGTCGCAATATTCCCAAAATCTCAGTAAAATCTGTTATTCTATCCAGGTCATCATACACAATAACTATTTTTCTTTTGGTATTTGTGCCTCTTAAAACAAGAATTCTCTCTAGCTCTTGTTTTATATCTTGAGTGATTTGCTCATAACCCCTCATGTGAGAATCAGCCAATCTTATACTGATAAACTTTTCAATTAATACAGAAAATGTTGAAAAATGGGCAAGTTCGCGCAGCAGTATTAATATATTGATTCCGTTAATATTATGCTGCTTTAATTGAATTTCTAAAAATTGTGTAAGTATATAAAGCTTGCTATATCTCTCACCACTTCCATTAATATGCTCTTGGCGGAAGACATTATAATCTACATAAATATTTTGCTGATCTAGATGCTTTAACCGATTAATAAAGCTTGTCTTTCCAGAGCCCCACTCACCAACAACGGCACCGTCAAGTTAACTTTGATAGTCCATAATTTTGTTATGAAAATTGGAGATCAAGCAGCATGAAGCATATCAGAAGCTTCATCCCAAATTGATTGGGCTTGATTAAAACGCTCCTTTTGTACAGCGGAGCTGTTCTTATATCTACCA
>NZ_JAJBJB010000203.1 GCF_021811845.1 Candidatus Cyrtobacter zanobii
GTGTTTATAACTAAGATAAAGTAGAGTCATTAAAAAAGTTAATTTTAAAAAAAGAGTAATTGAGACATTCATAGAAATTTAAGGAAAATATGAATAAAATGGATCATTATTTAGTGCTAAGGCATACTTTAAACTATTCTCTTTATCTATTAATAATAAATAATAAACTAAAAGAGTCGATGAAAGAATTAGTTATACCATCATATGCATTTCCAAGATCATTTGCGGCGTATCCATCATCTCCTCCAAAGTTGTCATTGTTGAAGTCAACTCCGTTATCACCTTGTAAGTCAGCCATGTCTTGATGAACTCCAAGATCGTTTCCAGGATCATCAATACCAAGATCTTGAGCTCCGTAGTCATTGAGATCAGTTTGACCCATAAGATCAGTATCTGCGCCAGCTCAATCAGCCATATCATCAATATGGATTTCATGATAGTTTTCGATTTGTACGTCATCATAGAAACCGTGGTGTAGATGATCTCCAAAGTCTGACTGGTTCAGGTAGTAGTGATCACATGGGTTTCCAATGATAATTAGTCCTCCTCCCATCATGTAATCTGGTCCGTAGTAGTCGTAATCATTATTTCTGCAGTATCTATCTTCATACCTTCAGTTGCTTCAGTTATCTGTATAATAACTATGGTGTGAGCAATGATTTCTATTGTCATTATTTATATAAACATTGGTTGTCTGATTAACAAATACATTGTTTGATTGCTTGTAGTTATTTCTCCAGCCATAATTGACATTTTCTTTTTGATTCTTCTCTCTAATATTTTTTCGAAGAATTACCTTTTTCTCGATCTTTGGTAATTCTTTTAAATTTTGAACTGGCTTTGTTGGAGGAGCAGTTGGAACTAAGAAGTTTGGATTTGCTACCTTCATTGAATAAAGAACAGCCAGACGATAGAGATTTATTGTTCTGAAACTAAAATTCTTCATATCAAATCTTTGTTGAGTTGTCTCCCAAACATCTGGAGGAGCTTCAACTGTAAAAATACTTTTATAAAATGAAAGTGTGTCTTCATATATG
>NZ_JAJBJB010000204.1 GCF_021811845.1 Candidatus Cyrtobacter zanobii
GTATAGCTTAAAAGGAGAAACAACTTGCAGTCGATGCAAACCAGGTAAGCTAGTTAACTTTCAGTTCTCATCAACTCGTAGGAACTATATGCCCAACCACGACAGATCCTCCAATCAAATGCAAAGATGGAGAGTATTCACAATGGTCCTACACAAAATGCGAACTCTGTCCTCCAGGTAAGCCAAACATATCGAGTCAACTTGTTTAGGATACATGTGCAAGCTCTACAACGGACAAACGCAATTCATCAGGTGTCCGATGGGTCAGTACACGAAAGAAGGCGGAACAGAGTGTCTGCCAACGCCACCAGGATATATGTCGGCAAGTCCTGCTCAAGAACCAATGCCTTGTTTCGACGGATACTTTACGACAGCAACAAACTCAACGTAGGAGTATTTGTGCTTCAAATTCATCAACATTTTCTATAGATACTGCAGCTTATGTCCCAGAGGATATCAATGCAAGCAGAAAGACAAGGAACCCGAAATTTGTCCAGAAGGAACTTACTCTGGACAAGGAGCCATCGAGTGAATCAAGTGTCCTGACAACATGTTTTGTCCAGAAGGCTCTAGTTATCCAAGAGAGTGTCCAATCGACAACCCGAACTGTTGGAGTGATAACCACTTACTTCAAACTGAAACCGATTTTGAAAGAAGAAACCTCCAATCGTGCTCAAGTGGTACTTATTGGGACGGATACAACTGACTTGCGTGTCCTGAAGGCTTTACTTGCGCAGGTGGCTCAAGTACTCCGTCAAGATGAGGAACTGATCAATATTCAGCTGCAAGTGCAACATCATGCACAGTAAGCTTCATAATCTTAAATATAGTTTTAACTCATCTTGTTTTATTTTTGATATATAAAAAATTAACTCTAAATAAAATTAAAGATATCTATTTGTAAGAAATAATCTTAATTAATTAAGATTTTTCATAATTTAAATAAATTTACAATATTTTTTTCTTATTATCAATAGTTTTATTAATAAGAACTTTATAAAAATGTATCAAGAAAAATTTAATTAAATGATTTAAAA
>NZ_JAJBJB010000052.1 GCF_021811845.1 Candidatus Cyrtobacter zanobii
ATCTTTTGATAAATAAATTAATTCATAATTATTCTCTATAACTTACGTGATTCTATTATAGAAATTTCATAATCCTCACATTTTTATCTTCCCATTTTTTCCCATTTTTTCCCAAAAACACTATCTATTTTTAATTTTCTGTATTAAAATCGCATATATCATATGGGGTATGTGTGGATCGCCAATATGCAGTATTTAGGGATTTTTATATCAACTTATGAAAGTAAGCTTGATTCTGCTAAGCGTATATCAATACCACCACATTTTAGGGAAGTGATCGCGCAATTTGGTGAATCACTTTATGCTTATCCATCAATTTTAAATAAATGTATAGAAGTGTGTACCCCAAGTAGGATGAGCAGTATTAGCGCCCATATTGGGAGCATGGAAATGTTTTCTAAAGAGCGAGATGAAATGGCAACAGCAATACTCTCCACTTGCCACCCTATGCAGCTTGATAAGAAAGGAAGGGTATTAATACCTGAATTTTTACTAGATTTTGCACAAATCTCGGACAGCGTATCCTTAGTCGGAAAGGGCGAAGTGTTTGAAATTTGGAATGTGAATAATTTTGCACAGG
Organism: Candidatus Cyrtobacter zanobii; assembly: GCF_021811845.1. Taxonomy (GTDB): domain Bacteria; phylum Pseudomonadota; class Alphaproteobacteria; order Rickettsiales; family Midichloriaceae; genus Cyrtobacter; species Cyrtobacter zanobii. Next base: position 581 of record NZ_JAJBJB010000052.1, read on the forward strand.
AATATAAAAGAGCACGCGAAGTTTTAAATATAGTATCATAAATGCATATACCAGTTTTAATAAATGAAGTTATATCAAATCTTCACATCAAAGATGGCGGTCATTACCTAGACTGTACTTTTGGTGCTGGTGGGTATAGTGAAGGGATCTTGCGTTCTGCACCCTGTTCCGTCACTGCCATAGATGCAGATCATAATGTGATACCACATACCGATAAATTGAAACATACTTATAATTTCAATTTTGTAAGCCTAAATTTTGCTCAAATCGATATTTTTCCAGAATACTCATTTGATGGAATAGTCTTCGACCTCGGCGTTTCATCAATGCAGATAGATATTGCTGACCGTGGCTTCTCATTTTTAAAAGATGGGCCATTAGATATGAGGATGGATCAAACGCAATCACTCAATGCAAGTACAATTATTAATTCATATGATGAAAAAAGGCTTGCAGATATAATTTTTAATTATGGTGATGAAAGTAATTCAAGAAAAATAGCAAGGGCTATATGTACGGCAAGAAAGGCAAAGGAAATAGTAAGTACATTAGAGCTGGTTGAAATAATATCTCGTGTATTGCCTGCAAGAGGTAAAATACATCAAGCTACTAAAACATTTCAGGCTATTAGGATGGAGGTCAATTCAGAGACATTATCATTAAAAATAGCTTTGGAAAAATCCGTTAAATTACTAAAGAAAGATGGGCTGCTTATAGTAGTTACTTTTCATTCAATAGAGGATAAAATTGTAAAGGATTTTTTTAAAAGTCTTTGCATACCTAAGCAAAAAAAGAATAAATATGGAAATGATAATAGCGAATATTTACAAAATTTTGAAATTATCACTACCAAACCTATTATTCCTTCTAATGAAGAAATTAGCGCAAACCCCAGGGCTCGCTCTGCAAAGATGCGTATATTAAAGAGGTATAGATAATGAGAAATATAATAGCTTTTGTCAAAATTGCCCTCTTGGTTAATTTGCTGATTTTCATTAAAAATTCAGTAAAAGACCTGAACGATACGCTATATGATCTTAATTTTGCAATAGAGAGGGAGAGAGATAGATTTACATCACTTAATGCAGAATTTTCTTACCTTTCAAAGCCAGATCGAATAGATGCATTATCAAAGAAACATCTGAATTTAATATATCCAACTATAGATCAGATAGAGGTGCTAAATCGATAATATGAATAATCTTAGGAAGAGTTTTGGTATCATTCATAGCAATAGGATATATATATTGCTATCGGCATTTATCATAGTTTTTATCTGTATAATAATAAAATTATTAACACTAACTACTTTAAATGCATTACAAAAAAAGCACGTGGCTATAGTAAGCAATAGAGCACCAATTTTTGATAGAAATGGTATTGTACTTGCTTCTAATATTCAAACTTTTTCTGCATATATTAATCCTAAAAAAATAAAAGACCCTGATAATTTCAAGCAAAAAATGCTAAAATTAGGATATAAGGAGATCAGTAAAAATTTTGATCCAGAGAGAGAATTTATCTGGCTCTTTAAGAAATTATCGCCAGACGAAAAGAAGAGAATAGAAATGGCTGGAATATCTGATATCAATTTTATTGCAGAAGATAAAAGAATTTTGCCACATGGCAATCTTTTTTCACATGTTATCGGTCATGTTTGCGAAGATGGTTCTGGAATGAGCGGGATAGAAAAAAAATATAATGATTTTTTAATAAATAATAATGATGGCCTCAAATTAACTTTAGATACAAGGGTACAACATTATGTGAGGGAATCATTAATTAATGGTATCAAAATGCACTCTGCGAAATCTGGTGCTGGAATAGTAGTTGATGTAAATACGGGCGAAGTGCTTTCTATAGTGAGTTACCCAGATTTTAACCCAAGTAATATCAAAAAATCTGATAAGGATAAATTAGTAAATTGGGCAACTTACGGAGCATATGAAATGGGCTCATCATTTAAAGTATTAACAATCGCATCCGCATTAGATTCAAAAAGTATAAGCGAGCATGATACAATAGATGCATCTAAACCACTCAAAATAGGCAGATTCACAATAAATGATTACAGAGGCGGCAGAGGCAGCTCCCTTTCTGTTGAAGAAGTGCTGATGTATTCTTCTAATATAGGAGCAGCGAGAATAGCTCAAAGTATGGGTAAGAGCCTACAGTACAGCTATTTACAAAAACTTGGGCTACTTTCAAATATGGATAGTAATGTTCCCTATGTAGCATCCCCTATAGTTGGCACATGGAGCGATACAAGGGCACTAACTACCAGTTATGGACATGGTATTGCCGTAAGCCCATTACATTTAACCAGCGCTATTTCCGCTGTAGTAAATGGCGGCTTTTTATGTAAGCCAAGTATAATTTTTGGGGAGCATGAATGTTCCTCTAGGGTCTTTAAGAAGGAAACATCCTTAGTGATGAGAAAATTGATGAGGCTAGCAGTTGAAAAAGGAAGTGTGAAGAAAGCGGAAGCTAAAGGTTACAACGTTGCTGCTAAAAGTGGTACAGCAGAAAAAATAATTAATGGAAAATATAGTAAGGAGGAGAATTTAGTTTCAACAGTTGCTGTATTTCCAATACATGAACCACAATACGTTGTATTAATTATGATAGATTCACCACAGAAAAATGCAATAAATAATGGTTTTAGAACTGGTGGTATGGTTGCAGCGCCCGTTGTATCAGAGATCATACAGAAAATAGCACCAATCCTTAATGTAGCACCTACCAAAAAGGTAATCAAGAATGATGCGCCTGTATATCCAAAAAACAACTATAGATTTGCATCGTCTCAGAGTAACTAAGTCTGTGACTTGTTATGCATATGTTATTGGTTGCACGCACAAGTACCTTTGTGTATTAGATTAACCTACATCTTTTTATTTATAAAAAGGAATAATTAGTCTGTGTTGTGAAGCAATTTAGCTGCTGGATGTTGTGATTGATACCTCACGCAACCTTGTAGCTAAGCAGTGAGCAATTGCACATCTATACTGAAATACCAAAGTTATAAAGTAATTCAATATAATAAAAACACTATTTAAAGATAAATAACTATGTTAGAGGGCATAAGAGGAGCACTACGAAACCCAATTGCAACCACAGTAGCAGGCGCTATAAGTTATATAGGACCTATTGCAAGCTTGGCAAATCGCATTATGCACCCTTTCTCCGCAGAGGCAGGAAGAATTACAGATAGCAATAATCATCAAGCAGATCCTCTAGCAGGTAGTGTAGGTACCCCTCCGAATGATAAACAAAATGCAAGTATACAAACTGATATTGGTAGTCAGCAGCTCTCAAAGCTGGAGTATATGCAACAAACCTTTCCTCAGTTACAAGCTCAAAATAATGAGTTACAAACTCAAAATAGTGGGTTACAAGCTCAAAATGATGGGTTACAAACTCAAAATAATGGGTTACAAGCTCAAAATAATAGGTTAAATCAAGTTGCAGAAAACTGCAGAGCGGAGAACGAGGCACAGCGCATACAACTGGATGGACTGCAAAAAAAGTGCGCAAACCTAAAGGCAGACTTGACTGAGCGCACTAATATGTGTCATGCATTGCAGCTTCAAGCCACCACCATCACAGATGGTATTAATAGAGAATATAAAGCAGGTGGGTTTATAGGCGCACTACATAAGGTCTTGAAGGACAACAGAGATTCACTCTTAAATATAACACACAAGCTTGATACAATCAGCGGATTCCTATTTGCAAAACTAAACGACCTTGCTGCAAAAAAATACATACCATGGAATACTGCAAAATATATCAGCAATATCTCATATGCACTACCAATTGTATTCTTTTTTACCCATAAACTAATTCCTACATATCACCCACTTTCAGTAGATGATACAAGAGAATCTATGAAACAATGGGCCGGCAATACAGTGGTAAAATCTGCTATCTCTCAGCTGATTAACTATACTTTGGAGCATGTAAAAACATATATAATAAAGTTTGCGGCACATAAATTTGCACTCCCAGAACTTCCAACTTATTATACATGCTATAAACTAATATCAAGCTTCAAACACTCTGAAGCCAATCATAAGGGCTACACAATACCTGGTATTGCAAGACCACTTGCTATTCTAGCCTCGACAATAGATATAGCAAATCAAAAATTAGTTACAAATCAAACCACCTCACATATCCTAAAGGATGTAGCATTTGCTGCAAGTATTATTTCTACATTGATATACAATTATAATTTTTGCCTTAATTATTTTTCGCACTTTCAAGATACATCTAGATTTTTAGATTTGATTTTTAAGTTTCTTGTAGTGCAGTGCATCGCGGTATCGATTATCGATTTCTGGATAAAGGGATGCGATTGGTGGCTTGGTAAGAAATCAAGCGCCCTGCTAGCAGCCCCACATGGAGCATATATATCCACATTGCTTCCAGACGCGCTCACCAATTTTATACAAGATGCTGTTTCACCTTGTCATCACAAGGTGAAAGAATATCTAGACAAGTGTGCAGAGACATATTTAATACAAGATAACACTGTATCACCATTTCGTGAGATTTGTACTTGCATCGGTATTAATTTAGATACATTACAAGACACTATAGATACGTTACAAAACACTGTATATATGTTACAGAGCGCTGCAATGAGTACCTTCAATGCATGTATTGATAAATGCATTGAAGCAGTGCATTGGCCATATAGCGCACCCAGCACAGATATGGTAGATCAATAGATAACACCACTCAAAAGCATACTGAGATTTAAATTATAGCTAAGAACCAGTCACGTAAAAGATGAAATGTTGAAAGGAGTGTGGTATTAAGGCATTAAAAGGGAATAAGAATGCCAAACAAATATAGTAGCGACACTAGTGATAAAGAGTGGGATTTAATAGAAAAAATAATAAATACGAGAAAGGGCAAGCAGGGCCGCCCACGTATGTGCAAGAGGCCCAGAGAGGCACAAGGCGCTGCCCAAAAAATGGGTATTGTATCAACCACCCGCACACACGATACCGCAGCTAGAAAAGCCTCTATGCAACAGTCTCACAAAACCAGACGCATAAAATAAAGCGCAGCGCTGCCAACACGCAGCAATAAGCGCACACAAATCTAATCTATATAGCTTAAAACGCCTCTGATTTAGATACAAGCACTAAGCTTAAGACTGATCCAACTGCATAAGAAGCACAGTAAATGCACGCAGAACAACCGCTATGAAAGAACATACCAGAAACAGCACCAACCAAGCATGAAGCCAAGACCGAGTTACAGTAGGTCTGCAAACTGAACCTGGGGCTGAAGCTAGAAACCATGATCACTGAAAGAACTGCAATAACTAATAAAGGAGCGAAATGTAAAAGAGCAGCCACCATTCCAAAAGACATAGTAGTAAACAAACCTAAAATTATACACAAGGAACCTAGATACCTAAATAATTGGATAAGGTCAATAGCAATCTATAAAAGACAGCACATTTACTAAAGTAAAAGCAGATTAATTAGCTCACACCTTAGAAATTAGCTCATGCTTTGTTGCCTATAGCATTAACATCTAAAGACAAATTGCTATAAATTAATCACCTACTACTTCTTATTTATTAAATGCTTCCTATATGTATAAAAGATAGCTGCAAAGAATGCAAATGTTGCTAAAGGGCAAAAAACCGTCTTAAATGAGACCCAATCAGAATCTGTACAATTTCTCCAGATTATCTCATTTAATACTGCAAGAGTTATAAAAAAACATGAAAATATAATAGAGAGCTTATGCCACACCGAATCATCCAAAATTAAGATTTTTTCAAATATCTTTTTAACAATATATATTTCCTTGACGGATAATATATATATAAAAAAAGCAAGAGAGGAATATAATATAGATGGTTTCGTCTTAATAATTGAGCTATCACCAGTTATCACGGTGAGCATACCCATGATGATCACTAACACTGAAGATAATATCTGAAAGTCGTTCTCCTTATTGCCTTTTAATCTCAGCTTGACAAGGTAAGGTAGTGTTAACAACGAAATAGCAGATAGCACTAAAGAGGCTATTATCAATCCAAAAAAATAATACGTACATGCAAATATTGCCAAAGAGAGGATTTCAATATACTTCATAATAATAAGCAAAACGTTTGGGTGGATCATGAAAATCATCAGTGCAATACTACTATTTCTATTAGCTTGCAACACGATTGTTAGCGCCACAAATTCAGAGGATGTATTTACTGTCTGTAGTAGCCAATATGAATCTTCACTTGGAAATTTAGAAGATTCTAAAAAGAACGTGATGCAAAAGCTATCTAGGGAATGTTTTGAAAAATTTTTAAGAAAAGTTTCTGTCTTAAGTGATTTTGACACAAGCAGACTACTTGAAAACTTTGATTATAAAACAATGGTCAGTTCATTTAACATAGTTTCACAAAGGGAAACATCTTCAAGCTACGGCGCATCTGTTTGTTTTACATTTAATAAGCAAAACGTAAAACCATTTTTATTGAAATATGGTTTTATATACTTTGATAAGGGCTATAATTCCCTTTTAATCATATCTATATTAGACGAGGAGAATCCATCATATATTTGGAATGGTAATTCAGTTGAAAGTTTTGGTCTAGTTAAGCCGGCCTTTTTGAAACCTGATTTAGAGGACATAATGCAATTAAGGCGTATAAATTTTCTTGAAGCAAAATATGAAGATTTTTTGCCAATAGCCAAAAAATATAATTTTGAAGATTTAGCTATTAC
>NZ_JAJBJB010000053.1 GCF_021811845.1 Candidatus Cyrtobacter zanobii
ATAATGAATGAATGGGGAATATTTATATAATATCACAACCGATAATTGACTTTGCCATAAGCTAGACATTTTCCTAGCAAAAGCAGAAGTCAATCAATTTATTTCCCTGCACAAAAGTAAATTTACTTTACTCTTTAGGTAAAATTAGAGAAAGTGTGCGTACTTTTTGGAATTTGGTTTGCTTGGTAATTTTCATAAAGCCTGATATTTAGGTGTGTGTGCTGTGTGGCATTGCATGTTGCTTGGCGTATATGCCATGTATGCTTTGTATGACCTATATGTAATGCTTACATATCTCGTTATTTCGGTTGCTACACATATTTTGCTGTTGGCTGTTGTTGATTTATGCAAGCTATCCATAGTTAACTGGGCAAAATTCTACCCTAAGTAGAATTTTCTTATAATACAAATTTAATTTGAATTTTTAATATGAGTACTTTGTTAGCAGAGAAATGTTCTATAGCTGTAGATTTTGAAACTATCGTGCACGAACTGCGTGAAAAGTACGGTCAGGCGGTATATGAGAATTGGTTTAGCAAATTGTCATTAGATTATATAGATGGTGAGACTTTATCTATATTTGCTCCAACAAAATTTGTTAGGGAATGGATAATTACCAACTATTTCTCTGAAATGAAGAAAATAGGGGAAAAATATGGATTTAAAACAATAGATATTTCAATCAATAAAGATACAAAGGCTGCTGCCGAATTAAATTCTGTGCCTCAATTTGATTCATCATTTACGTTTGAAAATTTTGTCGAGGGGGCTCAAAATAGGGTTGCTCGCATTGCTGCACTTTCTATTGCAGATTTAAGTAAGATCAACATTGAATTTGGTAATTGGCTATACATACAAGGGGATGTTGGTGTTGGTAAGACACACCTTTTACAGGCAATAGCATCAAAAATACGGCAGTGTTACCGTACTCAGAAGGTTTATTATGTGAGTGCTGAAAATTTCACACAAAGCTACGTTGCATCCGTTAGGGATAATAGTTTGATAAAATTCAGAGAAGAAATTGGATCTATAGACGTGTTTTTGTTTGATGACATACAATTTACGTGTGGAAAGGTTAGTACACAAAAGGAGTTTGCACGCACGCTCAATATTCTTATGGAATCTAATAAAAGGATAGTTATTGCATCTGATAGATCTCCATATTCACTAGAAATAGATACAAGAACGAAATCTAGATTATCTAGTTTTATGATTGCCGAAATGCAAAGACCAGGCATGCAGTTGCGTAAGGAGATTATTAGAAAAAAAATCTCTATTATGGGACAATGTGATTTCCCAGAGGATGCAATATCATTTTTGGCAGAAAATTTTACTTCTAGTGCAAGAGAGGTGGAAGGTGCGCTAAGAAGGACTGTTACTTTTTGTAATTTGAATAATATTCCTGCTACAAAAAAGGTATGCGGAGATGTGCTACAGTCCTCTTTAAGAGATAAGGTCTCTTTATCATCTACTCATAACATTATTAGCGCAGTATCTACTATGTGTGGCATAAGCCAAGAGGATATTAAGTCTAAAAAGAGGCTCAAGAATATAGTAAAGGCAAGACAGTTTATATGTTATCTCGCAAAGGAGCTAACTAAGCTCAGTTTTCAGGAAATAGGCGTATTGATTGGTGGCAAAAATCATGCGACTGTCTTATATTCTATCAAAACTCTCGAAGAAAAAATAAAAAATGACCAAGAATTGAGTCGGGATTTACTAGAAGTAAAAAATAAGATAATAGCACTCTAGGTATTCTGATTTGCTTTGTTGGATAGGTGATGAAATTTAATAAAATAATAGAGCAAAAACGCAAAGCCTCCAAGCTAGGAGGTGGACAGGCTAGGATAGATGCGCAGCATCTAAAAAATAAGCTAACTGCTCGAGAAAGGATAGATATCTTGCTGGATCCAGATTCATTTATGGAGATTGATGCATTCGCGGAGCACAGATGCACAAACTTTGCGCTTGATACAATACCAGGTGATGGTGTGGTAATAGGATACGGCACCATAACTGGTAGACTTGTTTGCGTCTTTAGTCAGGATTTTACTGTGATGGGCGGCTCTCTTGGTGAGGCTCACGCGTCTAAAATTAAAAAGATACAAGACATGGCATTGAGGTTGAAAGCCCCAATAATAGGTATCAGTGATTCTGGTGGTGCGCGTATACAAGAGGGCGTTGATGCACTTGCGGGGTATGGTAATATATTTCAACGCAATGTTGATTCATCAGGTGTAATACCACAAATTGCAATCATCATGGGGCCTTGTGCTGGAGGCGCCGTTTACTCACCAGCAATTATGGATTTCATATTCATGGTAGATAGGACTTCGTACATGTATGTGACTGGACCAGATGTAGTACAAGCCGTAACCCATGAGAAGATTTCACACGAGGAGCTTGGTGGCGCAAAGCTTCATAGTACAAAAAGTGCAGTATGTGATGCTAGATTTAAAAATGACATAGATTGCCTTCAGCAGATTAGAAGACTGATGGACTTTTTGCCATCCTCTAATATATCTGGTCCAACTAGGAGAGAGACAAAGGATCCAGGTGATAGGATAGAAATCTCGCTTGAGACTTTGGTGCCGGAAAACCCAAACAAGCCCTATGACATGAAGCAGCTTATAGAGAAAATAGTTGATGAAGGAGACTTTTTTGAAATTAAGCCAGAGTATGCAAAAAATATAATAATTTGTTTTGCAAGGTTTGAAGGAAGGACTGTGGGTATTGTTGCAAATCAACCGATGCACCTTGCTGGGTGTCTCGATATTAATGCCTCAATTAAGGCTGCACGATTTGTAAGATTTTGTGATGCTTTTAACATACCTATACTTAGCCTGGTTGATGTACCAGGTTTCTTGCCAGGCACAAACCAAGAGCATAATGGTGTAATAAGAAATGGCGCTAAGCTTCTTTATGCATACGCTGAGGCAACTGTTCCAAAAATCACAATAATACTTCGCAAATCCTATGGCGGCGCTTATATTGTGATGGGCTCTAAGCATTTAGGCGCTGATATTAACTATGCTTGGCCAAATTCTGAAATAGCTGTGATGGGGGCAAAGGGCGCTATTTCTGTATTATATAGGAATAAAAGTGCAAAAGAGATAGAAGAGGCGTTATCCTCATATGAAGAGAGGTTCTCTTCACCAATTGCAGCTGCATCTAGGGGCTACATAGATGATATAATAAGACCTTATAATACAAGGGATAAAGTCTGTAAGGCGCTTGCTATCTTGGAGAATAAGAAAATTCAGCCTGAATGGAAAAAACACGACAATTTGCCTATATAAGCAGATGACCGGTGATCAAGAAAATTTTCTTGGGCACAGAAAGAGACTTAAGGAGCGCTTCCTTAGGTCACCTTTAAGGACCTTTGCAGATTATGAAGTATTAGAGCTTTTTCTTTTTGACGCAGTTCCAAGAAAAGATACCAAGATCCTAGCTAAGACATTGCTGCAGAAATTTTCTTCGCTTCAAGGTGTATTTTCTGCAGATGTGCATGATCTAAAATCAGTCATTGGAGTTGGCGAGTCTATCATCATGAGGTTAAAAATGGTGATGGATATATTTAGTAGGTTTCATCTAAGTATAAATGCAAAAGAGCTGCATGTATTAAGTAATTGGAGTTCCGTGATAAATTACTGCAACTTAACAATGGGGTTTAAGAGGAAGGAATTTTTCAGAATTTTATTTTTAGATAAAAGAAATTTCCTTCTTGCAGACGAGCTTTTGGATAGTGGTACTATCGATAAGGTTAGTGTTTACCCAAGGGAGATAGTAAAGCACGCAATAGCACATAATGCATCTGCAATAATATTAGTCCATAATCATCCGAGCGGTGACTGCGCACCATCTGATCAGGACATATTAATAACAAAAAGCATAGTACACGCCCTAGCAGGGGTTAATATCATGGTGCACGACCACATTATAGTTGCTAAAAATTCTCATTACTCTTTTAAGGCAACAGGGTTACTCTAATAAGGACAATGCCAGCTAGTGGCTGAGATGACGATGTTATTCGCACTTTCATCACAAGTTAACATGCAGGATTGTACAAAGAAGCATAAATCCGCAATAATATACAGAATAATATCACATTATTGCTTATGGCGCCCCTCACTGTAAGGATTAACAGAGGAAAGGATTATAATATCTACAGGCGAAGATGCTATTTTGAAGTGCTCCCTCAAAGAGTTTGAGAGGTATCTTATATAATTCCTATCTACTAGGCCCTTATTGTTCACAAAAAGCTTAAATGACGGTATATCACCACCAACTTGTACAATATACTTCGCCTTCATTGGCAATTTGTTATTTGAAACTGCGGGCGGTTTATGCTTCGACGTTGCGCTGGAAAGCCACCTGTTTAAGGCAGACGTCCCTATTTTCCTGTTCATTTCATCAAAAATATGCAACGCCTCCTGCAACAAAAAATGAAATTTATTGTCGTTCTTAGACGATATAAAAAGTATTGGTAAAAAACTTACCTCCCTTACTTTGTTCCGTATCACCCATTCTATTTCCTCTTTTGCTTTTGTATCTATAAGGTCACATTTATTTACTATAATTAAGATACCCTTCTTTGCCTCTATAATCTTCCTAATAACGTATAAATCTTGCTGATTGACCCCCTCAGATCCATCTATGACTATCATACATATATTGGATCTTTTTATGGATGCTAGCGCTATATTAGCAGAGCTATTCTCCACTTCATCAACAACCCTCTTATATGTCTTTCTTAAACCGGCAGTATCTAGCAATATCAGCTTTCTATCTTCATGCATCAATTCATATGATACCGTATCTCGAGTTGTACCCTGTTCATGCGAAGTTATAGACCTTTCAAAACCTACTATTTTATTGAATAGTGTAGATTTACCAACATTTGGCCTTCCCAATATTGTAAATTTAAGAAGCTTGCCACCACTATGCTCATCAAGCTTAAACCCAAGCATATCTTCAATTCTAGAGGTTAAATTAAAAAACCCTATATTATGCTCTGCAGATATATAAACAGGCTCACCAAATCCAAGACTTAATAGCTTGTGAGGCTCCAGGCACACCTTAGACTCACACTTATTGATAACCAGCAGACTTTTTTTAGCAAATTTTCTTACCTTGGAGGCATTATCATAATCAAGCACCGTCAATTCTGAGTTTTTTCCATCCAATACAAATAAAACCAAGTCCGCTTTTTTTAGCAAAGAAAAACTCATATCGATCGCAGCACAGCCAGCCTCGCTAAGTCCATCACCTATACCCGCAGCATCAATCAGCGCCACACCATCCACATCCTCATTCTTCCACACCACAAATTCTTCATAATCCCTTGTGGTATTGAGGTGAGAAGAGACAACCCTAGATGCAGAACCTACAAATCTAGAATATATCCTCGATTTACCAACGCTTGTTGCGCCAAAAAGTAGTACTCTGTACATTAACTCATGCTAGAGTCTCTTGCTACAAAATCGTAGCTTCTCATACCGTCTAGCTCAAGTGCATGTGATGCAGCCTTTAAGACAGCAACAACCCTAACAATCTCCAGAATAACATCCTGCTGCACACCCATCTTCATCAACCCATCAGTATAAAATTTCATACAGTATTTACATCCAGATAACATTGAAGATGCAAGACAGTACATGTAAAAATCAGATTTTTCCACGCCACCAACCATATCCTCAACATGCTTTTTCATAAATGACCTAGACATATGAGCTGCATCCTGCAATATTTCAGAGGTAAAAAGGTGGAATATGTTTTTTCCAGCCATGGAAATGGAAGCAACTTTACATGCCACAGCATCTTCCTCTTCTAAGTACATCCTGGCTTCAGCCCTGATATGATTTAACAACTGCTCATGCTTTAAAGAATAGCCAGTTGAAAGAGAGACGCCATAAAGCTGCTTCTCACCTAAAAGTTTATCCGTATTATCAACAAATAGAGACTTCATCTCAGATTTCACGTTAGACGCAAACTCCGGCAATTGACGTATAACAGCCGCAATACCCATAGCAACTCTAAATTTAATACATAGAGGACCATGATAGTCATTTTTTTATAGCTTGCAATATCATATTAGATAAGTCATAAAAAATTAATACCCTGGGTTGCATTATGCTTTATGCCAAAATATATGAAGGTATTATTCCCTCTTCTATTTCTTGTTCTGTATACCCCATCTTTTGCACAGAATAAGGCAGTAGCTGTGGCGGTTTATGCAGATCAAAATAATATGCTTTTTACCATAACGCCATGTTGCAATGAGAAAGTAATGCTAATACTTATACCAGGCAAAGTTGATTTACAAAGCGTGAAGACACTAAATCACTTATATATTGAATCATTAAGAAAATACGTCTCCCCATTTATTACAGAGTATATTAAGGGAGACAACACTATTGCTAAATTATACAGAAATATAACGCTATTTACTAGAAATAAGTATTCTAACAAAGAATATACAACTGAAATTTTCAGCTTTGCTGATGTACACAAACTGAAGCAAAAGTTAAGACAAAAATTATCAAAGCTAGATGCATTTAGTAGGATACAAAAAATTAATCAGCATTTCTCAGAGGGAATGGATGCAATCTTAGTGGAAATTACATCCGATGAAATAGAGAGCAATACATATCTTAAACCACTCCAATTCTCATTTAATTTCAAACAACCACTTCTTCCAGGTATTGTTTTTTCATCTACAGAACAAAGCCTACATACAGAGCTAATACTAATCTCTAGAGAGACAAATTTTTCACTACTGCACTATAAGGTACATATCCCAGAGATGAAAATGTTTGAAAATCGCTCCGTAGACAATATCAAAGATTTCCATAATTCAAGCATAAATGCCGAGATAAAGGGCGGTATTCGCATATTTCTAGAATACTTAGATCCGAAAGAGGGAATGCATAATCTATTTAAATCATGTAGGATAGATTACAAAAACGACAAACTATTATTAAAATCACTTGCTACACTTGGTGCAAATTGGGTTACAAATGTAAGAGATGCCGCCATATCCAAATACACATTGCTCAATTTGCACCCATATAATACAAAAGCATTAAGGATGGTTGGTAATAAATATCAAAATAAATTCTTTATTAGATATATAAATTTAAGGTAGCTTGCTATAGCTTAGGCATGAGAGGCTGAGACAAATCCTATATATTAATCGATTGAAATCTAATTCATTTATTTTTAAAAATGTCTCAAGTTTTATTGCCCATGCTATACCCACAACATAT
>NZ_JAJBJB010000054.1 GCF_021811845.1 Candidatus Cyrtobacter zanobii
CTTGCTTTTCTGATAGCTTCTTCATAATACTTGATTTGAGATCAACAAGTGATACGTTACTATGCTTCTTCATTATATAGCTATCATATAGGTGATTGTACATGTGTTTGTAGTCTGTATTATGGACTAGGCTTACTGTTGATACCATTGGGTGAATTTGGTTAGATAGACCGTATTTATCTCCATCTTGTTTGTATTGTTTTGAAATGAGGTAATTATCGAATTCCTCCTTGCTTTCCTCTTTTTGAATCATGCTAGAGAGTTTCTCTGTTACTGCGTTTGCTATCTCTTTTACCTTCTTGGTTTTGTTAGCTTCTATCTTGTTCATATCTAGCTCTCTATCCCCTATGCCATAATCTCCTCCCTGGATTCTTTGTATGGTCTCTTCTTGGATTAACCATGAAAAGTTTGCTCTGAATGTCTTCTTCTTTTCCCCCATGAGAAATGAGCTACTGTTTACTGCTATGGCATAGGCTCTCCATTTTTCCGTATTTTTGCTAAAGTGTTTGTTCCATATGTTTAGCAACGTTTCTTGGTTTTTGCCTGATTTATAAAATGGTATTGGATTACCTGAGTGTTTGAATGTTTCGTCCCATACATCTTTCATTGTTTGTAGGTCTTGCTGCTCTTCTTGGCTAAGTATCTTGCTTTGCTTCTTGTTTGGCTTATTTCGTGGTTGTTCTTCAAGCTCTTTGGTATTATTGAGCCTATTAGCTACTTGATAGACTGGTAGATCAGATCCTTGAGCTTCTGATTCCTGCTGGCAGACTTGTGGTTCTTGCTGCCGCTCTGGATTCACTAATACGCCATATTCTCCTTGCTGAACTTTGTGTATTACGTCTTCTCTTGTGAGAAATTTAAATCTTGGTTTAAATCCATTACTGACTTTACCCATTAGATATCCACTGCTTGCTACTTTTTTGGCGTATGTTGCCCAAATATCTAGATCGTTCTTAAAGTGGGTTTTAAGGAGCTCTAATAGCTTAGCTGGGGGTTTTATGGTTGTATATCCATTGGTTGTAACTGTTGTGATCTGTACATCAGGTACATTGCTGTTCCAAACGTGGATCATTTGAGCGATTGTCTCTTGCTCTGTGGTTTGTGTGGCAGGAGTCTTAGACCGCTTTGTTGATGGCACATGGCCCTTTTTAATTAAATCTTCACACTTAAAATTATCTTCTTCCTCATTAGAAGAATTAATTATTGTATAGTTATTAATTGTTATGATTGGTTCATTTTGAGCAGATCGATCTGCTCGTTTTTTTTCTATATTTTGCTTAGTATCATCACATGATACTATATTGGTATAAAGGGGATCTTTCAATATTTCTTCAAGTCTCTCCATATCTACTGTATACCATTTGGTATGATTCCATTTGTAGGCATTTACTTGTTTGGATAAAAGTACCCCTATATCTTCCAGTGCTTTTATAACCCTTCTTATTTTTGATGGTGACCAGAAGTGTAATAATTTATGCCAGCCTTGAAGTGAATTATATATCCAGTATCCAGACAAACCATTTACGTTTCTGCCACATTTTTGAATCCATATTAGTAGAGTATGTAGAAAAACCGCATATGCATTTTTTTTTAATTTAAACAGCGTTGGTTTGATTCGGGCATGAGAACCACCTTCTAATAGAATGTGTTGCATCATAATAACAATAATTTATGTTAAAATGAGCACTAAAAACCCATTGCATTTTTACAGAAAAATGCTACTCTATCCATGTTTGTTGATGCCTAGAGTGCGGCTTTGTAGCACTCGCTTGCGGCACATTATAGAAAGCTCCCTGCTATGTCAATGTATTTTATATCTTGGTATGTAGTAAAGTTGCTCCTTACCTTCAATTTTTAAGAGAAGATATCCTTTATTTTCCAAGTATGACCTAGATTGATGGAAGGTTGACGTATATGAGTCCATATCTTTGCAAATTATAGATGGTGGGGGGAGTTTCTGCCATACTTCAATTTTACATTGAGAGTGAAAATATTCTAATAAAGCCCTATGGGAATTTTTTAGATTCTGATCTTGGGAGATAATATGGCAATTGCTTTTTAAGTTATTGTAATCAAGTTCATCTTCCTCCTTTAATAACAATGTCATACTAGTAGGAGGTGCATATATATGATTTAATTTATACTCCCTCACCCCTACACTTTTTTGATTAATGCAAGAGATATCAATTAATTTTTTAATAGATATTGTAAGAGCGGAGCTCTTTATGTTTAATATATTTGTAATTTCTATATATTTAATTGGCACATGGTTTAATAATCCATCTCTGGATATAATATATTCGAACAACTTTCTCATAGAATTGGTTGCTTCTTTTTCTTTTGAGAAAAAATATAAAAATTTTCTCAAAACATTATTTGTAATATCCATACTTAAAATTAACTATTTGACATACTCAAGCATCTCTTGCTCAACGCCTTTAAAAAGATAATATCTTATCCATTTAGCTTTATTTCTACCACCATATTTCATTATGTGATGATGCAACGTATTCCATTCCATCTCAGAGAGGCTAATTGTCAAATTTTTTGCACATTTACTACCATCTTGCCAATCTATGTTAATCTTATCCAAAGAATAGGGCTCTTGATATTGATCTATATCTTCTTCAGAAGGGTATAATTCCGCAGAAGCAGAATCTATGAATTTTTTTTTCACCTCATCCAAACCTGGTTTTTTTCTAATTGCCATATATAGAATGATATAATGTATTAACCTCTAGCATTGCTTTAGAGTCTTTGTTGTTTCCAGTAAGTTCCACCACACTTTTCCCCTCTCCTATCGCCCTTCTGTAAGAGACTCTATAGTATAAAGTGGACGCTATAAAAGATATATCTCGGTAAATTTTTATCAATTCTATAACCTCGTTATTATCTTTATTTTTAGGATTTACGTCTGCTTTATTTAATACAGATAGCGCAATAAGATTTGGATTGATCTCTTTCTTACATATAGTAACTAGATCAGCCATCTTTTCAGTTGACCATGCATCTAATGATCCTGGTAAAAATGGGATTATTAATTTATCGGCGATAGATATTGCACTACGCATTGTTGAGCTATCTCTCCCTCCTACATCAACCAAAATATCATCAAAGTTTTCATTGAATTTTGAGATAATCTTGTCTATGCCCTTACCTACAACAGGCATACAAGTAATACTGGGGGCATTATTTTCTATACTCCGAACTCGTGAGAAATCCATAGAGCTTTGTTGAGAGTCTGCGTCAATAAGTAATATTTGCTTACCATTCAAAGCTCTCATTATAGCGAGATTAGTAGCTATAGTTGTTTTTCCTGTTCCACCTTTCTCACTTGCAACAACTACAATCATTGTAAAAACATCACATTGCAATAAATAAAAATACAATACATCTTTTTTAAAGTCAAGCAAGGTAATTTATAGTCAAGTATAGCACTTATTTTACAATGCAGGTAAAGGCTTTGCAAGACATTAAAGCGCAGCGCAGCGCAACACATAACAATACATTACATGTATTGTTATGTTATGGATAATTATAGGGTTGTGGTAAGCGCGCTGAGCCGCCACATTTGATATCTGCGCGGATTATTAAATTAATACTCCATATGCTCTGCCAAAAGCTTAATTAATATTTGGCCTATTTCGTGATGATTCAGTCTATGATAAGCATGAAGGTGGTTTACCGCATTACTTTCTGCACATACATCTTTAATAGGGCCGCTAGTATCACTGGATACATATGTATTTTCTGTAACTTTTTCAGTTTCTCTACCCTTTTTTCTCCTGACCTCTGTCCAAAAACCGATCTCATCCTTTATACACCTCTTTAATGCAATTTTTTTCAAGAAAGTTTGTGCTTCCTTTTCATCTATATATTTTTGCGCTTCTAAAATTTCAAAAATAAACTCCTTATATGGCAATAATGCTTTTACTGGGTAATCAATATATACACGCCCGATCCTTACTTCCTTATCTTCCTCCGCATCGAAAAATTTGATTTCTGACGCTAAATTTCTTAAAGCTATTATCTTATTATTCCTATCTTTCTGATTCTTCATCAGGTATGCTTCACCTAATTCCCTTGTTAATTCGTCTAAACGCTCCCCCCTATAATCGTTTAGAGGAGATTCTTGGTCACATACACAGATGGTAATAATATTACTACGAGGTGGATATTGATGATATTTATATTCATCACATTCACTAAAATTGAGAGTAGCACCAGAATTAAATAAAAATGTTATCTCATGAACTATACCAACTATAGCCTCTCCATAAGATTCGTATTTGCAATATTCACTAATATTATTATTTTTTATAAATTTACTTAAGTCGTTTTTTACTAACATTAAGCGTTCTCTATTTTTATCTAGAAGCTTGATATACGAATTGGCTGCCGCACTCATCTCTTCTTTGATTGTTCTTTGCTCGTCTAATGACTGTTTTTTATCTCCGTACCATCTTTTCTGGAACCTCCATTGATCTGTTGAGTCTTCCATTTCATCCATAAATTTCCTCATTGAGTCAATTCTGCCTGTAACGTAATTTTTATGCTCATTGTATTCTTTATTGATGTTATCATTAGCATTTTTAACAGAAGAGATTGAAAAATTGCTTAATGTTGGGATTAATACAAATAATACAAACAATATTACTAAAAAAGCTTTAAACGATATGTGATTTTTGTCATTCATTCTTTTTTACCTTTTGTATCTTCTTTAGCTTTCTCTTTAGCTTTTTGCTCCTCTTTGAGCTCTTTTTGAGATTTAACATCTAAACTTGGGGTGTTTGGTATATCAATTGTGGATTTATCTCTCTTGGTATATTCCCGCTTTTTCTCAGGCTGATTAGTTAATGTATAATACGTATTAACTGCACCAGTACCTATGTCTGAGATGGTATCAGATAATGAGTCTACTGTGCTATCTTTTGTGCCCGTAATCAAACCTTTATCTACTTCTTTTGTGGTTATATCTTGATGCTTTTGCTGTTCCTGCCCTAATGAGACATGCTTATCTTTGATTTGATTAGTGCGGCCTTCATGCTCTTTACTATATTCATTTTTTCTTGAGTCTTGTTGAGATTCTATTTTATCTGTTATGCTAGCAGCAAAACTCGACGTTGCTTTCTTAGGTAATTTATCATCATATAGTGGTTGTTGTGATATTTTATCTTGATCTACGCTTGATAAACTTTGCGTAACTTTTTGGAAGTTTTTATCAGTAAGATCGGAGATTTTCTCATTATCATTTTCTTCATAACTAGTTTTTAAGTTTAATTCCTCAGTCTCAAACTTAGGTTTCTCTCCAGAAAAAGCCTCCATCGACTTGTTGTTTTTATCTAGAGGCACTGTTTCTTCTAAAAAGCTACTTGCAAAGGCATTTATAATATCATGATCATTGATTCTGATTATATTTTGAGCTGCTTGATAGCCAGTCTTATCAACTAGCCAGTTCACAAATTGTGGTGTAAAATTTTGATCAAGTTTCTGAGATCTGTCTTCATATTTAGCTTTTTGATCCTGGTATGTACTAATTTCTTGTATTGACTTTTCTTTTGCAAAGCTTGCACTTTTGGCTTTATTAAAATCTCCCCTTATTGAATCTGAAAGCGCATTGTCTACTGCCAAATGCTCCTTGGAGCTTTGGGAATTCAGTGAAGATTCTATACTACTTATCGCTTTTGTATAGCTTCTTGCATGTTCGGAAGCTGTCATATGATCATATGCCTTTTTAAGTGATGTGGCTTTACTTGTATCACCATTTGCATTTATTAGTGGTAAGAGCTCCATAATCCCAGATTTGGTGCTAATGCCTACCATAAGCTTCATAGTATCATCTTTTGAGATTCCAAAATCAGCAGATGTTTTATCTATAAGCCTTGATGCTGAATCAAAGGATGCTCTATCTTCACTTGAAATACTTTTAATGTAATCATCATAAACAGATGTGCCCCTGCTGAAATTTTGGTTATAGCCAAGCGCACTGGAATATGCACTTGATGTACTCTCTACCAAATTGCTGGTTGCTCTTTGCATATCGCTATAGCTTGCAGAGATGCTTTTATCTATCCTATCTCCTATTGTCTTTGACCAATTAAGCGAAAGAGCACCACCTGCACTACTCATAACTGGTGCCATATTAATTGCTGTATTACCAGCTGGAAATTGATCTATTCTTGCTCCAAGTTCGCTATTTATAGACTGTATGCCACTAAAATATTCATAATTGTCATTATGTTTATTTGCAGAGAAGTTATCATGAGAATGTGTATTTATATTGGTATTTCCAAGTGAATAAGTACCTTGGACGCCGTCTCTTGCTACTCTTATAGCTTCTTGTTGAGGAGCTGAGAACATAGCAGAAGACAGCCCTCCTAAAGAAGATAAGCCCATCTTTAATGCCATTCCCGCAATAACTGGAATAAACATGATCATATAACCAGAAAGTGCGGAAATTTCATTATTCACAGCTTTTATTTTTGCCATTGTATTATATGTAATATTTGGAATCTCAGAAGATCCATACTGAGCTGAAAAAACAGCAAAAAGTATGGCGTAAAGTGGTATCCAAAGCTGTAGGTATACCATTGAGTTGAAGTAATTTTTTAAAACCTGCCCACCTGCTGGAGTTAGCATTAAAATAACAGCAATAGGAAAAAGAGAGTATATCAGTATCTCAAATATACCCTTTATATTCACTATATATCTTGATGCTAGCTCTGCCATTGATGCGAAGTAGGTTTTTGTAGTAGCTTTTGTGATTGTATCACTGTATGCACCCACCACAGAATCTCTAATAGTATTCAGTGCAATAGTTTGCATAATGCTATCTTTAGCATCCTGACTTGCCTTTACAATCATTCCATAGCTATCTTTAAGGCAAGTTTTAAAAAGTTGATTATAATCTACATTTTGTGCTTGTGGGAAAAAGTGACTTGCAAAGTTCTTTGCAAGAATTGGCATCATTGAGTTTGTTTCTTCCTCTATTGCATCTGCAAGTATATGTGCCGCGTTATTGCATGTTATATATCCGCCATTAAAAGCTGTTGGGTAATTTTTTTTATTAAGCTTTTTAATTATTTCTGTGTAATAAATCTCTTTTAGGGTTGTATTCCCCGCAGCTTGCTGCGTAATATATACGGATGAGCATATACATATACAAAAGTCATAATGTAACCGTATTACTGTATCACCTGGTATTTCCAGCAAAATACAGAAA
>NZ_JAJBJB010000205.1 GCF_021811845.1 Candidatus Cyrtobacter zanobii
CCCCAAAACCCCTGCAAATACCAACCATATTGAATATATGACGACTTTAATAATAACGTATATGATTACATTGCTTTATGAATAATGATTTAATAGTGACTGTTGCATGTTTTCTTTCCCAGGGTTTGTCAACAACATATTTCTTCTCTTTGTGGTCTTCGAACTCACTTTTGCCATTGCGAGGTAGTCGTCGATCTTGCTCTTGCCAGTCTCTGTTTGCGTCTTGTCGTGACCAACACGGTGACCTGTCGCGCGCTCTTGCTCGTCAAGTCGCTTTCACCGTTCTTTGAAGTCGCGCCTCTTCTCGATGCCTCCGATCTTAGACTGTCGTCTGCTATTTCAAATGCTGTTTCAAGAAATTAATTTTCGGTCTGAACTTGTCTTTCTTTGACCTGTGGTGATGTGCAGCGGCAGCGTCATCGTCAGCCCGGGCGTGATGTGCGTGCTGCTTGTGCTCGCGAACGTCGAGCTGGCCGAACTGCTGCTTGAGTTGAGCGTTGTCTTGAACTCGGTCTTCGTTTGCAACACCGTTGTGGTCGAGTCTTGCGTCAGACTCGCACGCTCGGTCTATTCAGTCAATTTCAGTTGCGTTTCGAACATAGTTGAGCTGTTCGCAGTCGTTTGTGTCGCTACGAGTTTTGTTTTCTTTCGGATCTATAGCCATAGCATCAGCTGCAGCACTGCGTTAAATTCACAGTCAAAATATTCGAAGTTTCAAAATAAACAAGTCGACTTCAAAATGTCGATAACATCGGATTGCAGTCAAAAGCATTAGTTACCTATGTTTGGAGCGTCGTCGCTGTTGCTTTTCATATCAATGTCAATATCCTCTTTCAGTCTTTCTTGTCTACTTGAAAATACCTCAACATCTAAATCGTCTTCTCTTTGAATATTATGATTCTTTGCGACTCTAATTGCAGCAATTTCGTCTTCTTCTTTGTAACTTCATTCATCCTTCATATCTGAAATAATCCTTTGACTTCAAATGATACTTTTTGGTGTATAATGGAAATACTATTAAATT
>NZ_JAJBJB010000055.1 GCF_021811845.1 Candidatus Cyrtobacter zanobii
GCTGAAATGTCTTGGGATTTCTGCGTATCTTGGTGTATCTTAGGGACATGGAGATCCTCTTTGATCAGTAAGTCTCCATACCTTTTATACATATTTTAACAAAATTCATACTTACGCAGCAGGTCTACTCAGGTTTCGTGCTATTTAGATAGTGGCACGTTCTTCCGCTTTGTTTTTTATAAATATGGCTAAACTTCTTCAAAGTGTTCACTATGGTGGTACTAATTGTAGTATGGATGTGGACTTAATAAATGAGACTAGGTATGATAATACTTCGGATGTTTATCCGTTTATTTATTACAACCCCCCTATACCTATCGAAGGCTACGAATCTTGCTATACCTCAACGGTAGTTCCTGGTAATGTAACTGAGGTACTAGCCTCTAATTTTTTGTTCGTTTGTGGGATGAATAAAACTCAATATAATGAACTGCTTCACTTTCCCATGTACTCAAGGCCTGATAAATTTCCCACGAGATCAGTGTCTAATAAATTGCTTACAGAGTGCACGAATCAGGGAGGTAATGTTGCCATGCTAGGTTATAATTGCATAGGTTATATGCTGGATATTGCAGATTTTGTTAGCTCAGACAGGTTTGGTATTACAAGCAGAAGCAATACTACTGAGGTTTATGATGCTACCAGAACTCTATACAATAGTTACAATTCTACAGGCAAGTATGTTAAAGAACATAATGCGCAAGGTTTATGGGTTTATACAAAGGAAGAGTATAAAAAACTAGATAATATTCAGAGCGGGGATATGGTTTTGTATTGTCGTAGTATAGACGGTAGCGTAACCCATGGTGCCAAATACGTGGATAACATAAATGGCGTTATAATTAATAGCTGGGTATCCAAATGGGGCAATGGCTATCTGTATTCGCATACTGTTGAAAATTTTCACAAAGACTTTGGACGCCGCTCGGATTACGGAGACGCTTGTTTCTTCTTAAGGTGGGAGAATGAGGAGGTAGGCGATGAGCCTGTAGAAATTTACGATGATCTTGAAGATAATGTAGGGGCAGAAGTAAATGTGACACAAGAGTTAGACACAGGCACAAGGGAGGAAGATAAGAAAGAGGATTTATAATTATTAAAACTTTATTTTTATTAGGTAACACTTATGGCAAAATATACTGCAAACCAAAACAACGAAAATTGTGCTTGCCTTACGACTTATGAGGATGGCATATTTGTGGGGCATGTGGGGCATGTGGGGCATGTGGGGCAAGATATTGGAGTTAGTAGATCTGGCGGCTTTGTTTATACTATGGATAGACTTGATTTCGTAATCAAGAATGCTATTCAAAAATGTCCATCAGAGGACGATTCTTTCGATGACCTCCTGGAAGCTGGATGTTTTATGAGCATGATGAATGATGATATAGCAAAAATTCCTAATGTGAACATGGATGAGCTTTTTGCAGATATAAAGCTGGATTTGGCATCAAAAACTTTGAAGTCATATAGCAGGGTAAATGAAGAGATTTACTTATTACTCTCTAATGGCAAAAGGACGAATTATCTCGATATATCACACAATGAAACTCTTGAAGAAATTTTTGATAGTTGTAACCAAGCTTTTGGTAGCCCTGACCATGCTATGTTTATCTTAGATATTATGAGGGACTTTCCTGACTTGGTTGGCGAAAATTGCACTGCAAGTATCTAAGATCTACTATTCCATCCTCCTTTTGTTAATGAGCAGTAGTTTCTTATTACTGCTCTGCTCAAGGTGGATGGCAATTAATAATGATACCTACACTGAGCTATAATGAGCTTATCATTTTTGAATGTGTATACAAGCCTATGCTCTCTATCAATTCTTCTAGAAAAATAACCAGACCAAGAGTGCTTTAAAGCCTCAGGTTCACCTAATCCAGAAAAGGGATTTCTCATGATATCTTTGATAAGAGCGTTAATGCGCTTTAATGTTTTTTTATCTTGGCTTTGCCAATAAAGGTAATCCTCCCAAGCGTTTACTGACCACAATATCATCACTCCTTTATCATATCATTTTTAACCACATTACCATTTTCTATATCCTGTATTGCTTCATTTAATCTTTTAGCATTGTTAGTGCTCGACATAAGGTAAGCAGTCTCTTCATAGGATTTAAAATCTTTTAAGGACATGATTACTACAGCAGGTTTTGCGCTTCCCCTTGTAACTATTAATGGAGTGCTATCGCTTACTACTTCATCCATGCAAGAAGCAAGCTTACTTCTAAAATCGCTATAATTAACTGTATTCATAAAGTTCAATTTAATGAAATCTAATAGCTATATTATATCCAAAGTACGTACTTATACAAGTACTCAAAGAAATATTAATTGCAGACCCCCATTTGCATAGCAAATAAAAAGCCATTATAATTGCTGGTTAGCAAAACGTTATGGTGTTATTTTGGTATGTGGGGGGCGGTACTAGGAGGTTTAGGAGCTGGGCTTGGAGGATTATTCAGTTATTTAGGCTCACAAAATGCATCAAGGGCGCAGCAAGAAGCCTTGAGGGATGCAATGCGGGAGCAAGAGAGGATTAGACAGGAGATGATTAAGCATTACCACACAGAGGGAGAGAAACTCTCAAAGTTCTTGGGCGAATATTCGAAGCCATTTTATGAAGATTCCAAAAAATTATCATCTAGCTTAGTTGAAGAGCTTGGCAAACATGAGCAAAGCAGGATAACGCCAGAGAATTTTGCAAATCACCCAATGGTTGGGGCCATTAATGAAAGTTTAGGCCGCAAAATGAGGCCAATGCTCATGAAGCAGGGATTATGGGGCTCTAGCGCGGGGAATCAAATGGCAGCAGACGCTCTGCATAATAATCAGTTAAATACTTACAGCCAACTATCTGATATACATAACAAAACAAGAGATTCGATAGCAGGATCAAGGGCATCGGCCTTAAGTCAGACGCAAAGATTGCCAGAAGCTTATGCCTCAGGTGTGGCTAATTTTGCAAATACAGGTATGAATGCTATTGGGAATTTCAACTCTGGTACTGCAAGAAATACGGCAAATTTTGGTCAAAGCTCTGCAAACGCCGCAGGCCAGCATTATTATGATACAGCTAATATATTTAATAATCTCATAGGCAATATTGCTGGAATAACAGATAAATATAGGCGTGATAAGGAAGATAAAAGATATCGAGATGCATTTATAAATTACATGAATAACAAGAGTGTTTATTAGTATGGCAGGATTAGAAAACAAGCCTTTAACTGATTATTTTGGTTCTTCAAATGATGAGAGCACAAGCGAAATAATGGCTATGATGCGCATGATGCAGCAAGAAGATGAGCGTAAACGGAAGGCTGTGATAGATGAGATGAAGCGCCAAGATGCTATGAGGCGATATGAGAGTGATGAAAAGCATAAAAGGGCCGAAGCATCGAGGCGAGATAGGCTTGAGAGCTATAAATATATGCAAGATCAAAAGCTTGAAGAGCGCAGATTAAAAGAGCAAATTGAGAGAGAGTCCAGAAACTTAATAGTAGATAGAATACACCCACTTGTAAAAGAGCAAAAAGAAAGATGGAAAAATATTCTTCCATTTTTCAAGAATGTGAAAGTGGTTCTGGGTACATTAAGCAATGCAGGGAATAATAAATCCAGCTTAAAGCCATACTTTGATTCGGCCAGCATTCAAGCTATGGATAGAATATTTGAGCAGATGACGGGTGCAAGCAGAGTATCTGTTATGCATGAAAGCGAATTAAATTCTAGGCTCACAACTATAGAGCCGAAACTTGCAAGAATGATAAGAAGCTGGAAGGGTATAATATCAACAAACACAAATATTATGAATCCTGAGCAAAGGGCTGAATTTAAGAATTTCCTTGAAAATGAGGCAATCTCTGTATTAAAAGATTATGATAAGAGCATGGAGATATTCAAAGAGGAGCACCAAGCCATAGAAGGTTTAATCAACCCAGAATACAGGAAAAAATATCCGTTACAAATACCAAGAATACACGAACATGATTCTGGATTGTACCAAGATTTTAAGAACTTAGAAAAAGGCTACGATGAGATAGAAAAAATGCAAAGAGAGATAATGAAGCAGCCCAATGCTTTAGCACAAATTTTAGATCAATCATATGCTAACAGATGAACAAAAATTAGCAAGACGCAAAGGCATAGGAGGGAGCGATGTTGCTGCCATTTTAGGAGTGAGTCGCTATAAAACTGCTGTTGATTTATATCTTAGTAAACTTGGCGACCCTATATCCATACAAGAAGAGCTACAGGCCAAGCCACAATTAGAGCAAGGCAACATATTGGAACCACTTATTTTAAAGAAATACAAAGAGATAACTGGTAATAATGTAATTAGTAAAGAGACTATAAAGCATGATAAGCACGACTTTTTGCTGGCAAATATAGATGGCTATGTTGAATCAGAGAATATAGTAGTGGAGGCTAAAACCTCATCAATTAAGAAAGATTGGGGAGATGATATTGAAGCTATACCAATTGAATATTATACTCAAAGCTCTCACTATTCCAATATCATAAAGCCAAAATATGTTGATATTCCAGTTTTAATTGAGAGCAAATCGGCCCTGGCCTACCTTGCAGATTTAGTTAAATTTGGTAAAGAGCCAGATATTGATATCAAGATATATAGGTATTATCCAGACAAAGACTTAGAGGCAAAGATAGAAGATAAATGCATTGATTTTTGGCATAATTACGTAAAAAAACAGATATTTCCACCTATTAGAACATTTGAAGATGTCAAACTAAAATACAATCAAATCGCACAAGAAAGTTGCTGCATTGCAGACTCTGAAATTTGCGCTAAAATAGCAAGGTTGCGTGAAGTGAGGGCAAAAATGAGTGATTATGAGAAATTAGAAGATGAGCTAAAAGCACAGATAGCAGATTTTTTGGGCAATCATGGAAAGATGACAGATAGTTCAGGCGATGAGCTTGCAAAATGGTCAATAGTTAATTCTAAACGATTTGATACTCAAATGTTTAAGAAAGAATATCCTGAAATTTACGAAAAGTATTTAAAAGATAGCAATCACAATCGGTTATTAATTAGGTAGTTGATATGAATGAAGTAGACAAAGTTCCTGCAGCATTGAATAGCAAAGTAGAATTACATAGAGAGGTGGGTGCTCTTACGAAAAAGGGAGAGAATATCTTAATGATTCTAAATAAACCTGAAATTAAATATGCGCTCGAGAAATTAATCTCCAGCCCCTATGAATTTGCTAGATTGTTTGAGGCATTTTTTTCTACTGTTGGGCTTAATAATGCTCTACTCAACTGCTCACCTGAATCTATTATAGATGCATTTTTGAGATATTCTGAATTTTCTGGGACGTATGAACCTGAATTTTTAAAGAGGCAATACTCATATCTTGTTCCAAGATTTGCCAAAGGCAATAACTTTGCCAAATGCGAATATGAATTATCTTACAAAGGTTTATCCTATATAGCCACAAAAGAATGTAATTTAAAGGTTATCTGTGCACAAGTCATAAGAGAGGGTGAGAATTTTAAAGCAAATCGCAAAGATAATCGATATATAATAGAGCATGAGTTCTTGTTTTATACAGATCCAACTAGAGAACCAGCAATTGTGGGGGCATATGCACACTGTATATCTAATGAAGGGATTGAGAGCTTTACGCTTTTAAATAAAAAAGATTTAGAAAGGATTAGAGCAGCAGCCCCTGGCAAGAGCTTAGCATGGGATAGCTATGAATCTGAAATGTATTGCAAAAGTGCCATAAAAAGGCTGTGCAAACACTTATTACTAACCTCTAGTAACACAAAAAACTTACTCTTCATAGAAGATGAGTCAATGGCGAGCTCACCAGAGCCTGAATTGCTAGATAATAAAACCAAGATAAAACAAGCTCTAAGTGTCTAGTTTTATCGCTCAAGAAGAAGAGATAAAAGGCATAGAAGATGCCATTGGCAAGATGTATGAAAGGCTTTATGATATTTCTTCAAAGCAAAAAGGCATCCCAAGGCCCATAATTCCACTTTCACCACTTGGTGTCAAACATGATATGTACTTTCTTTCGTGGGATTGGAGTTGTTATTTTAAAGACACATCTCTGCTTATAGCTAGAATAGCGGATAAATTCCCAGAAGTCATAAGAAAGAGGTTGGAGGCAATAGATTGTACAATTGCAAACGAAATACCAAATCAAAATCCAGCTGTAATAATACCATTTACCTTCCCTATTTACTATAATGGTTCTTTACACTTTCTTTGGAGCGCATTTATTGATAGATTCGTTAATTGGTTAAATAGTTATCTCTTTTTAAAAGAGGAAGGGTTGAGGCCCCCTGACAAGCAGAATTTCACTATCTTGCAAAACTTCCAAGTTTTTATAGGCCAAGATTGGCTAAGTTACCTAAGAATAGCAAATGAATATTTGCTATACACTTTGGTAGGTTACACAGCAATTTATAATGCTATCATTCTTGACTATGAAATATCTGTTTTAAAGCTCAAGGCCCAAATTAAGCTGCGAAAAAACTGGATGGCTGACCTGTATGTTAAAAAACTATTTGGGGGTGATTCAATGCAGAGCATTTTAACCTCATTAAGTAATTATGATTCTGAAAGTCTATTGCAAGCTATTGATAATGCTAGAAAAGGCTTAAAACAAAGACAAAAAGCCAAATTAGATTTATCTCAGCTTAATGATGCCATAGATAATATGAAAGATCTATTTAACTGGCAAGAAGATTTAGGCGATAAAAGCAATGTTACACTTGCAGATGCAAATTATGATAAAGCCATAGATGAGCTTGAAGATTCTTTAGATGAAATGAGCACTTACATAAAAAAAGATTCAAGCAATATAAAACAAAAAGTTAAGAACCTAGCAGGGGAGAGGGACATAGCCACACTAACTGGTAATTTTACAGATCAAGAGGTAAAGTGGGAAGATCTGGGGATAGTGAAGCAAAAACAGCATTTTATTAACATAGAAGTAAAGCAAAAAGCTACTAAAAAGGTATATATAAATAGACCTGCTGCGTAAGTATGAATTTTGTTAAAATATGTATAAAAGGTATGGAGACTTACTGATCAAAGAGGATCTCCATGTCCCTAAGATACACCAAGATACGCAGAAATCCCAAGACATTTCA
>NZ_JAJBJB010000206.1 GCF_021811845.1 Candidatus Cyrtobacter zanobii
GCATCAGCCAAAAAGAGTGTGAATATAGAAGAATCTAAAAACAAAGAATATGAAGAAGTCAAACATAGCATTGTTGGAGAAGCGATCGAGGAAGTAGAGTCGTCCCAGAAAGCCAATTCAAATGCAAATGCAACTCTCGGAAGCAGCAGACACGAACTAGTAAGGCCAACTGATATTAACCAGGGAGAGATAGTGAACTCTGCCGCGCTTCCGAGTTTCGATGGCAAAAATAAATCGGATAAAGATGACGCTTCTGAAAGTTTTGAAGCTGAGGTTGAGCCTCATCAAGAACCTGCAGCTAAAACAAATAAGCACGCAATTAAGACAAGTGAAAAGAAGAAGTCTGCACAGAAGAAAGCTTTACGTGAGACAAGTGCACGAAAAGATGAACGTAGAGAAGCAAGTCCAGAACCTGTAGATGCAGTCATGGAGATCGAGTCAGACAAGTCTGAAGATGATGACTCTGGCTCTCGTCAGCAGCAAGAGATAGGACAAGTCGAAGTAATCAACGAGAGTGTATCTGCTGATGTATCGTCTAGTGATAAAAAGGTAATATCATCCAAACCTGCTGTCTCCAAAATTTCAAATAAAAGAACTCATGCTCAAACAGAAACAAGGAGATCAAGAAGTGTTAAAAGAGTCGTTTCAACTAAAAAGGGTAAGTCTAAACAAGAGTTTTCTTCCAGTGTTTAAGCAGATTTTTAATCTTTTGAAGGCAATTACATTATTTAAAATAGAGTCGCAAAAGATAACGAAAAGAGAGACGATGAAATAGAGCAAAATTGCAAACTACTGAGCTAAACCAACACGTCAAAGGAGAGAAGTCAACATCAAAGCGGATTAAGACTGACAAAGGGTCTGCGAAACCAAAAGTAAAGCAAACAGCTGACAAGCAGTCGCAACAACAAGAAGCAAAACCTTTAGATGAAGCCAAATGTAAAAACAAGAAGACTGAGGTTCTGAAAGATTCTGTGGCAGTTCAGCAAAAACATACAAGAAATAAAGAAAGAAAACAGAACC
>NZ_JAJBJB010000056.1 GCF_021811845.1 Candidatus Cyrtobacter zanobii
CTACAAAAAAGAAAAATTATAGAAACAATCTTCTCATCTATAAAATCTTTAGGCACATTTGTGCATCATAGACATAGATCGCCAATAAATGCGTTCGCTCACCTGTTAGCTGGGCTTATAAATTACCAATTCAAGTCCGATAAATTCTCCTTCTTAGCTAACTTTATCCTAAAAGCTTAAATGCAGCTCGGGTTAATTAAACTATTTGCCAAATGAATGGTGCATCCCTCTTGTAACGCCCCAGCCATATATTATACTCTTCAATAGATTTGTGCGCAGATGGCGAGCAATATATTTCATTGAATCTAAACTTAAAATCCCTAGATCTCCACTCAATACACCATATACCACAACTTAAGTAACTATAGTGATGCAAAATGATGTAAAAATCATAGTTTATATTGACTATTGGGTATGTTTTTGTATAACATCCACTCTTCATACTATGTTTAGGTTATTTTCTGGTCAATGGCTTTAAGTTTTGTGGCTAAGGTAAGAGAGGTTGGAAGCAAGGGGCAGTTAAATACCCTAAGAGCCTCTGGTTATGTTCCTGCTGTTCTTTATGGTGCTGGGAGGAATTTATATCTTTCTGTGAATTCCGTACAGCTCATGAAAGAGGTATCTAAGGGAGGTATAAAATCTAAGCTTATGGAACTTAACCTACAAGGAGAAAAAATTTTCTCTATATTAAAAGATATACAGCTTCACCCAGTTAAGGATACTATAGAGCATGTCGACTTTAGGGAGGTGAATTTGGATGTTGAAACTAAGTTCCCTGTCAAAATCAGGTTCTTAAATACTGATAAGTGCATAGGAATAAAGAAAGGTGGTGTTTTGAACGTTGTGTGTGATTCCGTACACGTACTGTGCAAGCCTGCTTTAATACCTGAGCGTGTAGAAATAGATACATCTTTGCTTGATATAGGATCTAGTGTTCACTTAAGAGATGTTGCTCTACCTGATGGTGTTAAGGCATATGGAGATTTAGGTCTTACAATTGCGAGTATAGTGGGCAAATCCTCATCCGAGGAAAATAAACAGGCTACCGCATAAAGCTGCGTTCTGCTTTGGTGGTTGCCGTGTGTAACTGTTGGAGATAATAGAGAGATGGCCGAGTGGTCGAAGGCGCCTCCCTGCTAAGGAGGTATACCGTTTTATGCGGTATCGAGGGTTCGAATCCCTCTCTCTCTGCCAGATTTTTTTGAAGAGAAATTTTCTCACCGTCATTGCGAATACAGTGAAACAATCTGGGAACCCCAGTACTTGCAGGCTTTACAGCTTTTTAGGATTACACTACACACGTACCTCACTTTCTCCACTTTCGCCGTTTTACCCCCAAGATCTCCGTTTTTATGCTCTCTATCTCCGATACATGCGAACGCTCTGGCCTGAAGGTATGTATGTCCTCAAACCCTGGATTTGCCTGGGTTTCAGAGGATTAGTGGTTTTTGACCTTGCATTTTTTAGAGAACGAAAAGCAGAGTAGCAAGTGGAATTCGAAACGGAGAAACCATTTGATTTTACGATAATTACAGGATAAAATAAGGATGGAATAAGTTTGTATATCCTTATTTTAGGATATTATAGTTATACCTATCCTTTGGTGTTTCAATGATAATGCTGATATGTAACAACAAATTACATATATGAGTACTAAAAATTGGGCATTTGCACATATGCTGCAACTACCTAATACCAAGATTATCTAAATAGTTAAACTTGATATTGAGCATATCCTTCCACATTTCTTTCTTTTTTAATGGCTGCCTGAGTAAATAAGATGGGTGAAAGATGGAAACTGCATTTATTCCATGCTGTAAATACTTATTTTGGTATAGAAAGGTTTTAGCTTTGGCCTGTCCCATTGTCATTGTTTGGCACATCAGCGCTTCTAAAGCTGTGCTACCGACCATAATAATCAGCTTTGGAGAGACAATTGAAATGAGCTTTTCCAAGAATGGACGACATTGTGAAATCTCAACATCGGTTGGCCTGCGATTATTAGGTGGCCTCCAAAATACAGTATTGGTTATAAATAAGTTGCTTTCTCTATATAAAGAAAAACACTTGAATATTGCATCAAGTAATTTGCCGCTCCTGCCGCAAAATGGTATGCCAGTTGCATCTTCTTCCGCGCCTGGCGCCTCACCTATCGCCATCACTGCTGCATCTGGCGTCCCATCATATACTACGGTATTTGTTGCCGATTTCTTGAGCTTGCACCCATCATAGCTTTCTATAAGCGCTTTAAGCTCCTGTATATTCTTACATGAAGCTAGCTCATCAATAGAGCATCTGGAGAGTATTCTAGATTGTGGCTCATTAGTATAAAAGGAATCGCATCCAGCTTCTAAATATAATTTTAATAAAGATATATTATCCATGTATTAGATCACCCTAGTTTCCTCACTTACAGCAACTGCTTCCACTATATCCCCAACCTCAAAAGTCGAGAATCCATCTAACGATATACCAAATTCAAACCCAGTATTGACCTCCTTTACATCTTCTGTGAATCTCTTAAGGTTTTTAATATGACCTTCAAAAATGTTCTCTTTGCCCCTTATGACTTTAGCTTTTAAATCTTTCTTAAAGATACCAGAAGTGACTATACAACCAGCAATCTTTCCAAATTTTGTCAAATTAAAGATCTGCTTTACTAATGCCTTACCCATTAAAGATTCTTTAATAATAGGCGACAACAGGCCGCCCACCATAACTTTTACATCATCAATAAGATCATATATTATATGATAATTCCTAGCATCTATCCCAATAGATTTAGCTTTTTCTAGTATCTTAGAAGAGCTTTTTACATTAAATGTTACGATGGTAGATGCTGTTGCAGATGCTAAAGATATATCAGATTCTGTGATTCCACCAACAGCCATATGCACGATTTTAACGCCCCATTCAGCACTAGCAATAGCCTCCAAGCTGCCTTTTATAGCCTCTAATGAACCGTGCACATCAGCCTTTAGTATTAGCGATAGCTCCTTTTTAGCACTATCTCTATTTTCAAATAGATGCATAGGCGACTTCATGCCACCAAATCTCCTCTCTTTTTCTGCATTAAGCCTAAAATCAACTAAAGCTTTTGCTTTTGCTTCATCAGTAAAGACTATAAATTTCTCACCTGCCGCTGGCGACTTATCCAAGCCAAGCACCTCAACAGGAATGGATGGTATTGCACTTGTTACACTATTACCGTTATGATCCCTGAGAGTCTTAATTTTTCCCATTGAGGTCCCTGCTACAATACCATTACCAACCTCAAGAATACCCTCTTGCACAAGGAGCGTTGCAACAGCCCCCCTACCCTTGTCCATTTTAGATTCTATAACAACTCCAGACGTCTTACCTCCTGTATTAGATTTAAGACGCATGAAATCTGCCTGCAGCAATATTGCCTCTTCAAGTTCATCTAACCCGGCTTTCGTCTTAGCAGAAACGCCAACAACAATAACGTCCCCACCCATATCATCTGATATTACATTATGTGCAAGTAGTGCATTTTTTACCGCCTGGAAAT
Source organism: Candidatus Cyrtobacter zanobii (assembly GCF_021811845.1). GTDB lineage: Bacteria > Pseudomonadota > Alphaproteobacteria > Rickettsiales > Midichloriaceae > Cyrtobacter > Cyrtobacter zanobii. The sequence continues at coordinate 3,533 of NZ_JAJBJB010000056.1, forward strand.
TTGCACCAGGTTTATCCATTTTATTCACCGCAACTATTATTGGTGAATTGGCGGCCTTAGCATGGCTGATCGCCTCAATGGTTTGCTCCTTGATGCCATCATCAGCAGCAACTACAAGAACAACTATATCAGTGACCGTCGCACCTCTAATACGCATTTGCGTAAATGCCTCATGACCAGGGGTATCTAAAAATGTAATTGATTTACCGTTTTTCAAAAGCACATTATATGCACCAATATGCTGAGTGATACCGCCGTGCTCTCCTGATGCCACATCGGTGGATTTCAAAGCATCTAACAGAGATGTTTTACCATGGTCAACGTGCCCCATCACTGTCACAACTGGGGCCCGTTTAATCTCTTTTGCGTCTCTGTCACAACCAGATTGCGCATTATTTAACAATTCTTGTTCAAATATCTCGCTTGAAACTTTTTTAGGCGTATGGCCAAATTCCTCCACTAACAGCTCTGCAACATCATATGATATGGATTGGTTTATTGTTGCCTTAATCCCCAGCTTAAGCAGCACAGCCAGTAGCTTAGTCGCCTTAGCAGACATCTTTGCCGCAAGATCTTGTATTGCTATCGAATCTGGAACTTCTATGACCTTCAAGGCACTTTTCTGCTCTTGTTGAATTTGTACCGTATTTTTATTACCAAATTTTTTAGGCTTCTTCTTAAATTTAGGCTTCTTCCCCACATCATCACCAAGGTCATCAGCGGTGAGCTGTATCTGGGATATAGATATTTTACGTGCTGTTCTTTTCTGTGAAAAAGCCCTGCTAATCTTTAGTGCATCCTCACTTTCTTGATCCACTTTTCGTTTTAGTACCTTCTTCTCATCTACTGGTATATGCTTTTTCTCCTCTACGTTATGCTTTTTCTCCTCTACGTTATGCTGTTTCCCCCCTACATGCACATCATCACCACTCGGCAGCTCCACGCTTGTCGCCTGAGCAATCACATTCACTTGCTCATCTATAACCTTCGTAAATTCAATAGGCTCAGCTGCAATATTATCAACTACCACATCGTCAGCATTCAATTCCTGAATTTCGGATTTTTTCTTCTTCTCTATACTGACCTTTAAGATTTCAAGCCTCCTTCTCTTTTCTTCTTCTGTAAGAAAACCAGGAAGCGAAGAAGGAGATTTTGTCTTATTATTTTGCTTAGTAACCACAATCACAGAAGATTTTGGCGCCCTGAAGGCAGCATCACCTTTTAGTGCACTATCAGGGCCCAATTTTGCCCCCCCTATACCAAGCTGTTTCCTTTTTAAGACCTGATTATTCTCCTTATTCATTCTACTACTGTTATTATTAGTGGTTCTACAAAATTGCCAGCTTAGTTTTATTTATTAATAATGTTCCTGGCCTGCATTATCATATCACATACAGCACTTTCATTTTTAGCCATCTCAGGAACTATATCAATGAAATCGTCTTTAGAAAGATCTGCAACTCCTCGTATATCTACAACCCCAGCCGCTCTAAACTTTTGTGACAGCTGACTTGTCATACCATCTATCCTTAACAGCACATCATCTTCAGCAGTGGCAAGCTCGCTTGTACAATATTCTTGGGCCCTCGAAACTAACTCATGCGCAACACCTTCCTCCAAACCCTGAATCATATCACAAAGCTCAGATGGAGAGCGCACGGCAATTTCCTCTATAGAGGTAAACCCTTCAGATGCCAGTAGCTGAGCTAATATGCCACTCAAATCTAAGGCATCTTCAAACATCTTTGTGATATTATTGAATTCCTCAGCACGTTTCCTAGATTCAGTTTCCTCAGTCATCACATCTATCCTGTAACCAAGCAGATCAGAAACTAATCTAACATTCTGCCCCCCTCTACCTATTGCGGCGCTCTGACAGTCTTGGGAAACAATCACCTCAGCGGACCTTCTTTCCTCGTCTAATAAAACCTTAAGCACAGGAATTGGTGCAAAAGCATTTATGATCATTTGCCCCACATCCGCAGTCCATTCAACTAAATCTATCTTTTCACCCTTTAACTCGTTCATTACAGATTTGATCCTATTACCCTTAATGCCTATACATGATCCAACAGGATTAATTGCCTTATCCTTTGAATAAACAGCGACCTTTGCCCTAGAGCTAGGATCCCTTGCAACAGAAACAATATCTATAATCCCATCCATTACTTCAGGAACTTCTAGAGAGATCAGCTTACTTAAAAATTGATTACTTGTCCTAGAAAGCACTAGCTGAGGCCCATGCGCCTGCGGATCAAGATTATCAAGACAAGCTCTAACCCTATCCCCTTGCTTATACTCATCTGTTCTAAGCAACGCGCTTCTCCTTATGATTGCCTCAGAACTTCCGACCCTAATTATGATGTTACCACGCTCAATCCTATCAACTATACCGCCGATGATATCTCCTATTCTACCACAAAACTCATTATACTCAACTTTACGCTCTTCCTCTCTTATTTTGGAGGAAATTACATTTTTTGCGGATTGTGCGGCCAATCTTGCAATTTCAGGTGGCGGTATACGTTCATATATAATTGACCCGATCTCAACATCCTTACCCTTGAATCTATCATCACATGCAAGCAAGTAACTACCAGATTCTGGATCAGGCTGAGCATGTCTCTCAACTATAACAAATCCCTTATATATCCCTATATCACCATTAGATCTATTAATAGTTACCTTTATGCTTTGCTCTTTGCCATATTTCTGCCTAGCAGCAACTTTAATGCCCTCCTCAAGTGCATTCAAAACGCACTCCTTGGAGATGCCCTTGCTCCTAGCAACAGAATCAGCTATCTGCAGCACCTCTAAACCACCAAATCTCTTAAAAGCAGCCATTTAATAAAAACAAAAACGCCACACCATTCGTCATAATGAAGGAGTGTAAACAAGGAAAGCATCAGCAATATCAGCAAGCCTGATAACACACTCATCACCATTCTCAGCGAGGGTTATAGCATCGCATTCTATATCTTTGAAGCAAAAAATTCCAGAAAATTTTCTACGCCCATTTAATGGTAACTTTAACGAGAGCGTAATTTGCCTACCACTAAACTTAATAAAATCACTTAACCTAGTAAGTGGCCTATTAATGCCTGGTGAACTTACCTCGATTGAGGTATGACCTTTTTCAAACAACTCAACAAACAGTATAGTGCGAGACACCTTATGTATAGCTTCGCAATCATCTAATGTGATATTATCTCCGTTAGATAACACTGCCATTATTTGTATATTTTTTATTTGGCCCGTGCTTTTACATCTTACTCTTATAATCTCATACCCCATCGAGCTCATTGTCTTTTCTAGAACAAGAAACACTTCTTTTTCTAGTGGCGAATTATATATAAACATCTAACTATAACATAAACATCAAACTTGCTATACCAGAGCACAAGTCAATTTTATACACTGATGGCATCTTCATATATCTGCCTCTAACAATAATAGACCTGCTGCGTAAGTATGAATTTTGTTAAAATATGTATAAAAGGTATGGAGACTTACTGATCAAAGAGGATCTCCATGTCCCTAAGATACACCAAGATACGCAGAAATCCCAAGACATTTC
>NZ_JAJBJB010000057.1 GCF_021811845.1 Candidatus Cyrtobacter zanobii
CGCCGGCATCGTTAATCTCAAAAATGGTTTTTCTGCTGCATAAGCATCATCAGAAAAAGACAAAAGCCCGTCCAAAAAAAAGACAAAAAAACACAGGAACAAAAAACGACTTACGCAGCAGGTCTATACTACTACTGAGTTATAACACATATCCCTTCAAGTTAACACTCTCCATTGTTGAAACTGGTGATGGTAGTGAGGATGTTTTGGAATTACTCTGCCAAGCCGCTCCAAGTAATAAAAAAGGTGAGATTATGACTATAGCTGAGAAACTAATAGAGAAAGGCAAGCTCCAAGGGATTGATATTGGTATGGAGGAGGCTATGCTTAAAGTAGCTAAAGCTATGATGAGCCAAGGCTTTGAAAATGAAGTGATTGCTAAATGTACTGGACTTTCTTTGGCCAAAATATCATCTATTAAAAATTAGTGCTTATCCACGAAATCTTTGGATCCAATAGAATCACTGCGATCTTGGTCAGTGTCTGAGCATATTTATTCCGCCCCTAAAAAGAAAAACATTGAGTTTTTCATAGTTGCATATCACAGGGCAAATCATGAAAAATGGTCAAGTGTGAGTGGGAAAAATTTTGCTTTGATATGAATTGGCGAAGCCAAGAAGAAAAATTTTCCCACTCAAGGCTAAGTTGGCCGTCCCTTGCCATTGCCTTCATGAGCTTGTCCTACACACTCAGGTGGAAACTAACTGCCGCAGGTAAATTGAAAGGCGAGTTATGATGACCAAAAATTTTTGCCAAATATGTTGATATTATAGTTCGTTAGTGGGATAATGCCACTATCCTTGTAAAGTGATAACTGGGTAGCTTGAGCTTAAATGTTTCTTTAGATAACAAATCGGTCGACTTTCTTGGAATTGCTTTAATTTACTATTCAGGCCCTTGAATTGGGCTTTAGTGCCGGTTTATTGGCTTGTTGTGGTAATGGATGTTATGGAAAATAGATATTGCGTTCTACTTGTATGAAATCAAAAAACGCAGATAGGTTAGGTGATAAACTAATTAGACAAAATCGTGCTGGGGACGATAGAAATTTAAGCGAAGCTGGTGCTACAGACCCGTACTATATGTATAGTATACAGGATGTAAAGACTGTGCAGATTGCACTTAGGAAAAAACTTTTTACATTTCTTGAGTCCAAAGTGGGTGTCATTGGTGATGAGTTGTATGGGGAATTAGCACAAAACGATCAGCGTATTTTGTTACTGGATGCCTGCACCTCTGATAATTTGAATCTTAGTCTTAACAATGCAGCTCATTGGATTACAGGGGATGCAAGTTCGTTGCCTGATGATACTCAGAATCCAGAGAGGCTAAAGTGGCCTGATGATAAATTGCCATCTACCATTATAATTCCTTTATTAGAGCCGAGAGCCGCTCATTGGCGTAATATTAGAGTTAAGATAAATGACGGCGATACTAAAAATATAAATATACTATGGGACGATCCTTATGGTGACAGGAATGGTTTTAGCGATGATCTAAAAAACTCTATCAAAACTTCACTTACAGAATTTGTTAGAAAATTGTATACAGTTGATCAGTCAGAGGTATTGTATGAAGTAAAGAAATCGCACGATCAACAGGGATATGAAAAAGATGGATGGAGTTGCGGCACTGTCTGCCTCAGCAACATAGAAGATTATTTAATTGCAGATAATAGAAGCGAGGAAAATTCAAGCTTTGGATCAATAGGTCGCTTTACTTTGAAAGAGAATGTGAATGATTTAGGCACTAAATCTTTGCTAGACTCTAGGATCGAACACATTAAGATGCATGCTGAAGTTTTTGCAAACAAAGAGTTTAATGCAGATGAGATATCTGATATACGTAAAGCGATTTCTGATTTTGATAATTTTAGTGATTATCGTACGAATGCCACAAAAAACATACAAGCAGTCGATGTAAATACTCTTTCTAAGGATAAGTTTATTCTTTTCTTATCTCTTGTAGCAATATACAAAGAAATAAATAAGGAAAAGTATAAATCTGGTGCATTTCTAGATGATCAAGCTTATGATTATGCTATGCAAATTCTAAAAGCGGAAAATACTGCAACGGATATGCTGGTTGATCAAGAATTTTCATCTCCAGATAAAACAAGAGCAATACAAGAAGAATTAGCTCAGTTACAAATATCACCTCTTCGGGTCAAGAAAGGACTGAAGTTTGCTACTGATCCAGATACCTTCGAAGGAGTAGTTACTTCAGATATATTTGTGGATAAAAGTCTATTTATAAAAGAAATTATAGATGCTAGTGAAGATCACATATTAATAACTCGTCCACGTAGGTGGGGAAAGACATTGAATATGGACATGCTTAGGAATTTCTTTCAGCCTGAAGTTGATGAAAACGGTAAATTTGACTTTGATCGCCCAGGGAAAAATAGCAAGTTATTTGCGGGGGGGGAGTTAGAGCTAGAGCAAGGTAAGAAAAAAGCTTGTAAAAAATTAAGTCCACTGAAAATTGCCCAAGAGAAGGATAAAGATGGGGATAACTATATAAAATCGTACCAAGGACAACATCCGGTAATCTTCGTAAGCTTTAAGGATTGTTACGCACTAAGCGTAAAAGAAAAAGGGTCATTGTCAATCTTTGATTCAATGGAAAATGCAATAAAAACAGCTATCAGTAATGCATATAGAGAGCATTCTTATTTAAGAGACGCTTTGCATAAAAACTCACAAGAAGGAAACAGCTATGACAAAAAAAGGACAGCAGCGCAAAATTTGGCAAAGTTTAATCGCATATTAGATGGAAAAGATGAAGAAGGAATAACACAAACTCTTGAAGATATAAGCAACTCATTAAAATTTTTAGCTCAATTATTACAGGAGCATTATGATCGCAAAGTATATATTTTAGTAGATGAATACGATGCCCCAGTAAGTAGATTATTAGAACAGTCATTAAAATTTAAAAAACCTCCAGATATTGAGGCAATAGAGAATGTATCAACGTTAATTACTGCAGTTTTATCAGCCTGCGGCAAACCTATACCAGGCGAGAAAAGCTTTTTAGAAAAAATAATACTAGTAGGAGTGACGGACACATTAAAAAAAGAAAACTCTGGCCTTAATAACGTTAAAGTATTTGATGTCACTATGAAAAAGTTCTCTACCAGTTTTGGCTTTTTTGAAAATGAGATTAAAGAGCAAATAGATGTATTTCTAACTCCAAATGATCGAAAAGAAGAAAAAAATCCAAATAGGGAGGAAAAAATCGATGCTATAATGCAAAAAATTATTGAGTGGTACAATGGTTATACAGTAACCAAAGAGTTAACTCTTTACACACCTTGGGCCGTAATGAATTATTTATATGAAGTATATCAAAAATCTGTAGACAAAGAAGAGATAGCAGAGCCAAAAGGATATTGGCTAGCTAGCGGGATAAGCAGTGTTCTAGAAAATCTAAATCATATTCCGTTAGATAAAAATCTTTTAAATAAGTTAAAAGATCTAGCTTTAGGCAATGAGGTGATGCTTAACTATAAAGAGGGTACAGTAATTCCAGAAAACTTAAAAGAGATGTTGTCCGGCAGTTCTTCTGAAAAATTAACTACACATCTTCTAGTAAGTTCTGGCTATATCACCAAGGGAAGTGTTGAGGGCCATTACAAAATCCCTAATAAGGAGGTGTCAACTTATTTCCAAGAAAAAGTACTTGAGAAATGGATACAAGATGAATTTGGAGATGTAAATCTTATATTAGAAGAATTTGTTGCAGCAATGGAAGCAGGGGGAAGGCAGCTTACGGTATTTTTAGAAAATAAGGTATTAAATCCGGAAGGAAAAGCTTTCGACGAAAACAAAACAGAAAGTGATTTTCAGGGAATAATACATGGTTTTACAGTTCTTGCAGAATTGAAGGGCAAGGCAAAACATTCCTCTAGTACAGAAGTTCAAGTATCTAGAAAGCAAATTGATGGACTTTTTTTACCAATTAAACATAAGAGTAGTAGTATTTTGTTGCATGAATATAAAATCGAAAAATCACAGAACTATGAAAAAGTTTCTGAAGATGGGCATTGGCAAATATACGGAAGAAATTATCTAGCCGCTGCTATTAAAAAAGGAGATAAAGACACTATAATCAAGACAAGAGTTATAACCTTTTATAAGGGAGCGGAAAAATCGCTTGTTGGAGCTAAAAGTTTGAGCGAGCAGTACAACGTTCCAAAATGGCAAGTACACATGATAGAAAATGAACACACATTACCAGATGCTAATGTAATATCAGCTATGTTCGAGAAAAATCCTGAGCCTACTACCGGTGGGATAAAGGCGATGCGAATTTATAGAAAGGGCGTTTTGGCAACAGTAGAAAATGCTTGGAATCTAAACAAACTACTAGATGGTTTAAAAACAAGAGCTGCTTCTGAACGAGAAAATGAAGAAGATATAAACAATGTATATAGAACCTCAACAAAAAGACAAAAAGTTAGCGAGGAAGAAGAAATAGCTCCGGAACAAGATAATGCAGCTACAGGAATAATGGAGTATGCCAATGGTATGACAGATAGAGATATAGAATTAAATTTACGTATATTGAAACAATCTATTACCTTAGCTAATCAACAAGATAGTTATTATCTAGAAAAAAATATGCTGAACAAAGATAATGTTATTGAAATACTAAGTAACTGGACAAATAATAAAAGAACTCAAAGCAACTTTTTATCAGTAATAGCATTAATTAGTATGGAAGGTAAAAAACACGCGGTTGTGTTGCAGATTGAGAGGGTTTCTTCTAAATTAAACGATAATGGGCCGCAGGCTGCTTATTTTAAATTAAAGATAATAGAGCCAGTATCAGAGAAAGATTCTGAATTTAAAGAGGTATTAAGTGAGGTGGAAGGTAAATTATCTTCATCTTTAAGTCAGTATGGTGGTGTTGTAGCTCAAACAGTATATGCAGGAGTACAAGACTGCAGATATGGTACATGCGGGGATATGAGCTTAATTATTCTGAAAGCACTAAGTGAAGAAAAGAGCTTAGGTGAGATTATCTCATATCACAAAAGCATAATGGCAATAGCATCAGATCCTAATGATATAGGTGAGGAAAGTGATCAAAGCCAATTAAAAAGTCAAGATCTTAATCTTATCTATTTTAACAAACTTACAACACAAAATAATAATAAAATAGGGAGTGAAGACCCTATAATTAAGGATGAGGATGAACAAGAGTGCAAACCAACTGCACAACAATACGGTATTGTTACACAAGTTATTGAGGCAGAGGGACAGGTATCACACTGGGAATTAATACATCATAACTCAAAGCCTGGAATTCATATTGGAGCTCAAAATGGCTTTTTAACTCAATTCGGTTCTTTTGCAGAGAATGGAAAGAATATAGATATTCAAGATATGATAGATCGCTATGAAAGTAGCTTACCATCTGTTACTGATTGTGTCTCTGCCACTGAATCAGAGCAACAAAGAGTGAAGGCTAGTATCATGAGTGGCAACACACTATATAAAGCTATGAAGATTCGAGATATGAAAAACCTTGCTCAAGCATATGGAATAAATGTCTCAAAAGTACAAGCTTCATTAAGTGATAAAGGTGCTGGGATATTTTCTGATATTTTTTCTAATGATGGACTTGATAAACAATATTATAGAAAATTTTCGCTGGAGTTGCATCCTGATAAAAATGGATCAAACGAAGCTATGCAAGATTTAAATAATATATACGACAATGGATCAACTGAAAGGGAAAAGAATAAAGTATCAAAATTTATCGGTAACCTCGGATCAGGTATTGATTCATCTATCTCATACTTGGAAAAAACTAACAGTGCTGTAGTTATCGTACATGAAATTGGAAACTTATTTTCCCTCATTCAAAAAGAATTTAATGGTGAGAAGTTATCTGTTCGTGAACAAATATCAGGAGCTGCAAGTCAGGTAAAGATATATAACGCAGCTTCTGCTCTCTATAATGGTGGAAGTGTATATACTTTCGGATTGGGTGTAGATGCAATAGCAGATGGTGTATACTTTGGATATTCTGCCTTCCAAAACGATCATTCTGAATTTATTGCAGCAAAAAGTAAGTTTCTTACTAGCTTAAATTATTCGGTTGCAACATCAATATCACATGGCACCACTCTAAGCACTACTGCCGCCCTTGGGATACCTTTGCTTGGTAAAGTTGCCATTGTTGCACATGGTACCTCGTATACTACAGGTTTACTAAAATCTTATACTCATTCATGGATTGGTGAGGGTGGCTATGCGGATTACTATGTTACTGGATTAGATAATACAGTTAAAACAATTGCACAGCCCATAATCTTTACAACAGAGGCTATTTCTGCGCCTATTGCTTCAATACAGGGTGAGCTGGGATGGCTAAATAAAGATACAAAGTTTCAAAATAATATTCATGGCCTAGAACTCAGCAAAAAACTCTATGATCTATTTTCTTGGGTTACTCCAAAATTCGTATACGATTTTGAGCAAGATTCTAAGTGGTACCAGAACAAGATAGATAAAGCTAATGAGCTAGAGAGCTATAAGAGGCATTTTGCGAAGACAAATACCCAGAAGTTATATGATGGTATATATAAACTTGCACTTGAGCAGAAGTACGCTCTCATCAATTCTGGAACATCTGCGGAAGATGCTAAGGAGTGGATGGAGTCAAAGTTTAAGAGCAATGTCACTATTAAAGCCCCTGAGGTAGGTAATTACTCTGAAGATTCTCAAAAATATTTATATAAATATGATATGTGTTTTGAGATGAATAGTTATGAACATGGAAAGCAGTATCACTGCTACAGCAAGAGTGCTAATACTGTAGATAGTATACTCGCAGGTTCTCAACATGATCAGTTTGAAGTTATAGATGGTTACATAGAACATACAAACGTACATCTTGAAATGTGATTGCTAGAGAGTACCAGAAACGATCGTTTTTGGAATAACAAGCACACAGTACAAATTTTAATGAATAACCCCGCAGCAAGCTACGGGGTATCGGACTAGAATAACTTCAACTGCATATCTTTGTGGATTTGCTGATATTGACAGCCCTGATTCTTAACATATTTTCCTATCATATCTTCATTACC
>NZ_JAJBJB010000207.1 GCF_021811845.1 Candidatus Cyrtobacter zanobii
GGTGCTGGTGGATTTGATGGAGCTGCCATTCCAGGAGGAGGTGGTGGTCCTGGCGGAGGAGGAGGCCCTGGTGGTGCTGGGGGACCTGTTGAAGCAGGTGGCTGAGGTGGAGCTTGTGGTTGGGACTGAGATGACTGATGTACTGGCTGAGATTGAGTCATTGTATTATATGATTGGCTACTTAATGGGACTTCTTTTTCTTCAGATAACCCTGGTTCATTTGTAAATACTGAAGTAGTCGAATAATCATCTTCATCAGATATTAATCCTTTCTTCTTTTGAAGTAAAAACTCTAGTGGGGCTGGCTTTAAAATCATATTTCCTTCTGATTCAATATGCTTTACATAATGATATTGTCTACTTTGAGTTGTTTGAGTAATTTGAGATTTATTTAGATATTCCTTTTGTTCCTCTTCTTTTAATCTTGCAGGACCAATATAAATATCTTTATTAAATATATCAGATATTCTCATCTTGCTCCCTTCTCCACCAATCATATCTTCTTCATTAATAAAATCTACAACCTCTCCTAAAGCATCTAACTGCTTTTTAAAGTTAGTTTGAGGCATAGGTCGTGCAGATGGAAAGAACTTAAACTCGTCAATTTTTCTGGTCTCTTCTGCCTTACGCTTTGTAATGCTTTCAGGTGCCTCTTGTAACTGATTAGTATCAACTTTCTGCTGAAGCCTTTTTTGTTCTTCAAGTCTCTTTTGTTTAAGTCTTTCTCTTTCCTTTCGTCTTCGATCTCTTTTTGTTTCTGGAGGTTTAACTCTTAAATCAGAAAGCTTGACATGCACATCACCATACACGTTAGTTGAAGAGTCAAAAAGCAAGAGTTCAGAGACATTTTTGACGCCATGAGGAGTTCTCCCAAGCACAGCTTCATTTTCAGCTCGTTTGCTTTTCGACATTTCTCCAATAATATCTCGCTCGAGATTGAATTCATTGTATGTTTTGACAAGTCTTGCTAGATCTTGCATTGAAATGTTAACTCTGTCTCCAAGCTCTCCCAGGT
>NZ_JAJBJB010000058.1 GCF_021811845.1 Candidatus Cyrtobacter zanobii
CTTGCTTTTCTGATAGCTTCTTCATAATACTTGATTTGAGATCAACAAGTGATACGTTACTATGCTTCTTCATTATATAGCTATCATATAGGTGATTGTACATGTGTTTGTAGTCTGTATTATGGACAAGGCTTACTGTTGATACCATTGGGTGAATTTGGTTAGATAGACCGTATTTGTCTCCATCCTGCTGATATTGTTTTAAAATGAGGTAATTATTGAACTCTTCTTTGCTTTCCTCTTTTTGAATCATGCTAGAGAGTTTCTCTGTGACTGCGTTTGCTATTTCTTTTACCTTCTTGGTTTTGTTAGCTTCTATTTTGTTCATATCTAGCTCCCTATCCCCTATACCATAATCTCCTCCCTGGATCCTTTGTATTGTCTCTTCTTGGATTAACCATGAAAAGTTTGCTCTGAATGTCTTCTTCTTTTCTCCCATGAGAAATGAGCTACTGTTTACTGCTATAGCGTAGGCTCTCCATTTTTCCGTATTTTTGCTAAAGTGTTTGTTCCATATGCTTAGCAATGTCTTTTGGTTTTTGCCTGATGCATAAAATGGTATTGGATTGCCTGAGTGTTTGAATGTTTCGTCCCATACATCTTTCATTGTTTGTAGCTCTTGCTGCTCTTCTTGGCTAAGTATCTTGCTTTGCTTCTTGTTTGGTTTATTTCGTGGTTGTTCTTCAAGCTCTTTGGTATTATTGGGCATATTGGCTACTTGATAGACTGGTAGATCAGATCCTTGAGCTTCTGATTCCTGCCCAGAGACTTGTGGTTCTTCTTGCTCAGGGTTACTAGCTATAACCCCATATTCTCCTTGCTGGACTTTTTGGATTACATCAGGTCTTGTGAGAAATGCAAATCGTGGCTTAAATCCCTTGTTAACTTTACCCATTAGATATCCGCTGCTTGCTGCTTTTTGGGCGTATGTTGTCCATTTGTTCAAATCATTACCAAAGCTGGTTTTAAGTAAGTGTAATAGCTGTTCAGTTGTTTTTTCTTTTGTTGTTGTAATTTGTACATCAGGCACATTGCTGTTCCACAGATTAATCATTTGAGCGATTGTTTCTTGCTCTGTGATTTGTGTCGCAGTGGTCTTGGACCGCTTTGTTGATGGCACAGGGTCCTTTTTAATCAAATCTTCACACTTAAAATTCTCTTCTTCCTCATTAGAAGAATTAATTATTGTATAGTTATTAATTGTTATGATTGGTTCATTTTGAGCTTCTTGATTGGTTCTTTTTTTTCTATGTATAGAACCGTTTTTTTCTTTATTATGTCGTTCAAGTAATTTTGGGTACTCTATAGAGTACCATGTTGTTTGATTATAGCGGTGTGCGTTTACTCTGATAGATTTTAATACACCTATTTTTTTTAGCGCATAAATAATTCTTTTTGTTGTAGATAAAGAACAGCCAAGTTGCTCAGACCATTCGTTTAATGTGTTATATACCCACAATCCACTTTGACCATTTATGTGCTTTCCGCATAGATTAAGCCAATACTCCAGTAATAGGAGAAAGTCTATATGATATTTCTTAAGTAATGCGCGGGTTATTAATTGTTTCTTTTGAAGTAAAATCATAACAATAGCAACAAATATAAGTATATCAGACCATTGAAATACTACGTACTATGTGCTACACTAAGTTGTCTTTTAAAATTGCTTCGTGCGTGCGCATAGTATACGTAGTATCTTTATGGGCTGTATGATGTCTAGTTGTATCTGGGTGTGGCGGTACTAGTGTATCTCTCTAGTGCGAAGCCTGTTAAGGCAGAATCTGTCACACCTATTACAACGTGCAATTTTCTAATCCTCGGAATACGTTTTCATATCTATCAGTAGTAATAAATCTGTGGAGCTCCACGTTGGGCTATTGTATATCAGTGTTGTAAACATGTTGCAATAAATAGTTTGCTATTTATGCAAGTATCTTCTATATAAAAACTCTTATTGCAGTTTTAAAGGAATAGGGAAGGCATGTATGATATATTATCTACACAAAGTCTTATATGTAGAGTGACGTCTACATTGCCATCAAAGGTTAGTCGATATATGTCAAAGTATAATGTTAAGTATGTTGAGGGTGCGGAAAAAAGGCGCAGATACGGTTTACGTGATGTGAGGAAAGTTACAAAGGAGCTGTTTGCTGATAAATATACTATTTCTGACAGTATACAAACCTTCTTTAATTTTAAAGGTGGTACAGGAAAAACAACTCTATGCTATCAGATCTCTAATTTTTTAGCTTTTTTAGGTTTTAATGTTCTGATGGTTGATTGTGATCCACAAGCTCATCTTTCATTTTCAACAAGATTAGAAGAGGATATGTATGGCATCACAATGTACGATGTCATAGTGAATAATGTTCCGATAACTGAGGCTATACAAAATGTGTGTGATGGTCTTGACATCATTCCTTCAAATATTTCATTAACTAGGCTGGAAAAATATTTAAATCAGGAAGAGGTAAATGAATTTATGTTGCGTGATATATTGTATGCAATTAGTAATAGATATCATTTTATAATGATTGATACAAACCCAACAATCAGTGTATTGAATAAGTTAATAACTTTGGCATCTAATAAGTTGAATATAGTGTGTGAGACACAGCCATATAGTATGAATGGATTAGAGATACTTATGCAAGAAATAAAAGAAGTATCGGAGTTGATGAATCATGAAATTAAGTATACAATAATTCCTAACAAATATGAGTCCAAAACTGCAACATCACAGGAGGTGCTAGGCATGCTGAGGGCTAACTATGGTAATCATGTGATGGAGGCAATAGTTAGGAAATGTGAGGATATGAATATATCTGCTAGAGATAGGTTACCCGTGATTGCGTTTTGTAATAATCAATCTACAGCCCTTGAGGATATTATGGATTTGACTAATGAAATTATAAAATGTTCTTAGGTGTGTATCTATGTTGATTGATAAGGCAAAGGTTAGGTATCTCGTGGATACAAAAAAAGTAGAGCATGCTGCAAGTGGTGTGAGAGTGAGTAGTTATACTGATGCATTGAAGGGTGAGTATTACAATATAGACGTGAATAAGCTTATACCATTCCATAATCAAGCAAGAATTCTATTTGACGATGAGGGTATACATAAACTGGCTGATACAATCAAAGAACATGGTATCAGGCAGCCGCTAACTATTATACCTTCTGAGCAAGTGGGTTTTTATGAGATAGTGAGCGGAGAAAGGCGTTTTAGGGCAGCGCTTTTGCTCGAATATAAAAGAGTGCCATGTATTATTATTAAAGATAAGCAGAAGGCTGAAGAGATAGCAATTATAGAGAATATTCAAAGAAAAGATTTGCACCCAATAGAGTTGATGAGGGCATATCTCAATTTATTACAAAACAAGATTTGTGACTCTTATAGCGAGATTGCGAAGAAGGTGGGTGTTTCAAAATCATCTGTTGTAGATGTATTAAATCTCAGAAAATTAAATCCAGAGGTACAGAAGATTCTTGTAGTAAATGACATAAAAAATAGAGATTTTTTGAGAAAATTATGTGAGAAAGAAGATTATGATCAGAAAGTTGCTCTGGATCTATTTCTTCAAGATCAAGATGTTATCAAAGAGAAAAAAAATCACTCAAGCAAACTCATTAAACTTTTTACTGTGTATCAGGATAGGTCGAATAATGAGTTCAAATTAATTTGGAATGTGGGTGATAATAATATAGATGCTGCGTGCAAGGATGTAGTGCTTCAAGAATTAAAAAAATTGATCTAAAATCTATCGTACATTTATCATAAATCGGTCGCAACCGCGACCGATTTTGGTTTATAAAATGTTTTTGCACAGGCTTCCTTACCAATAAGCCTTCCCATTTGCACCTGATCCTTTAATTTAGTATATCTTAATATAGATTTTCTGGACGTCACGCCTATGGCTAAAGCCTTCTTCTCAACAACAAGGACCACAAGCCCCTTACCCCTAGTAACTCCAGTGTATATCAAATTCTTTTGTAGCATTAAATAGCTTTGCATAAAGATTGGTATTAGCACTACTGGATATTCTGATCCCTGTGATTTATGTATAGTAGTTGCGTAGGCTAATGTTATTTTATCAAAATCTGCAAACTCATACTCTTTTATTTCTCCATCAAACTCTATTTCTGCTAGCTGCTCATTGACATCTATTTTCCTTATATAGCCTATATCACCATTATATACCTCTTTATCATAGTCATTTTCTATCTGCATTACCTTATCTCCAGTGGCATAATTCTGCCCATATTTTGTTATGTACTCAGTGCTTCCATTTAGAGCCTTTTGAAGCTCTACGTTTAATGCCCTAGCACCAACCCCACCTCTTTGCATTGGACAGAGTATCTGTATGTCCTTGATAGGGTCTATGGAAAGAGACTCTGGTATCTTCTGTTTTACCAGATCTACTATTAATCCTTGAGCCCCCTCTATGCTCGATTCTATGATATGAAAATCTCCTCCCTCATACCTTGGTATCTGATGTGAATTTATAAGATGGGCATTTTTAATAATATTACTATCTTTTGCTTGCCTGAATATTTCAGTAAGTCTTACTGTGGGAATGGTGCATGATTCTATAAAATCTCTCATAACCTGCCCGGCTCCTACAGATGGTAGCTGATCTACATCTCCCACTATAACTAGCTTGGTATTATCTGGTATCGCTTTTAGTAGCCCGTACATAAGCTGTGTATCTACCATGGAAGCCTCATCCAGTATTAGCACATCACATTTAAGTTGATTTTTTTCATTGTGTTTAAATCCATATATGCCTGGCTCAAATTCTAAAAGTCTATGTACTGTAGTTGCATCATGATTAGTACTTTCTTTCATACGTTTTGCAGCCCTTCCAGTTGGTGCGCACAATTTGACATTCAGCTTTTTAGCTTTCAGAATTTTTAGTATGGAGTTTATTATTGTGGTTTTACCTGTACCAGGACCACCTGTCACTATACTAACCTTTGATCTTAAAACTAATCTTATTGCTTGTTTCTGATTCTCAGCAAACTTTATTCCAGATTCAGACCACTCTATTGCTTTTTTAACATCTATCTTAATTCCATCTTCATTTTCTAGCAATCTGTGCAGGTTCAAAGCAATTTGTGTTTCATAACCATAATATCCAGCAAGGAATGCGCATTGTCTCCCAGAAATTTCATCCAGAATGATAAATTCTGATTTGACCTCTGCGCTGAGAGCCTCTTGTAAAATTTCCAGTTTTATCTCTAGTAGCTTTTCTGCTTTGATGAGCAAATCATCTATAGGAAAGCCTGTATGACCATCGTTTAGAGTTTCCATAAGAGCATGGTTAATACCAGCTCTTGCCCTTATGAGCGAATCAGTCCCTATGCCAATATTTTGTGCTATTTTATCTGCGGAGATAAACCCTATGCCCCTTATATCCCTTGCAAGATCATAAGGATTATTTGATACCCTTTCTATAGCTTTCTCCCCATACGTCTTATATATCCTAGTTGCTCTTGATGTACTGACACCATGAGATTGCAAGAAAATCATAATTTCCCTAACAGCCTTTTGCTCTCTAAAACCGCTAGTAATTTGTTTTGCCCTGAGTGCACCTATCCCAGCAACCTCTACTAATTTCTCTGGTACCTCTTCGATTATATTTAAGACATCCTGTTTAAAATGATCAACCAGCTTTTTTGCGTATACTGGTCCTATACCCTTAATAAGACCAGAACCAAGATATTTTTCTATTCCCTCTAAACTACTTGGAATTACAAGCTTTATAAATTCAGCTTGAAACTGCAATCCATGCTCTCTGTGATTTATCCATGAGCCCTTTGCATAAAGGCTTTCACCCACAGAGATTCTTGGAGTATTGCCTATGACGGTAATAAGGTCCTTCTTTCTTGGTACACTAATTTTACAGACCAAAAACCCATTTTCCTCATTGTGATACGTAATTCTTTCTATAAGCCCTGCAATACTATCACTCATGGCCATTAATAATTTTTTTAAATGTATTGCTTACTACAAATCTCACCCTTCTGCGTGAGGGTAGATCGGTCATGGTGCCCATTGGCGTTCTTGTGATGGAAGGTGGGTAACTCTTTGCTTTAAATGTACCAAATCCTGCAATTTTCAGTTCATCGTGATCCTTCATGACTTTGGTCATAAGATCTAATACAGAAGCTAATATCGCAGATGTTTTTGTTTTTGGCTTACCCAATTCTTTTGAGAGCGCATTAATAAATTCAGTTTTGTTCATACGCCAATATGAGTCATTTATGCAGTACTAACTAATTTTACATACTTATCTCAACTAGATGTAATAAGATAGGCACAAATCAGGCTTTGTAAACTAATCAAGCTTATTTATAAAATTAGGTAAAAATCTTTTAATTGTCTCGTGATATGTCTTTTCTATTAATTTCTCATCCTCTTCGGCGAGGCTTTTAGTTCCAAGGGCTTTAATGTGGATGTACCCATCTAGTATAATCTTTGCCAGTTCTGGCCAATTGACATACTGGCTTTGTGTAGCGCTATGATCTTGAGTCTCACATTTTGGTGCTGTGTCTGAGCTGTTAAGCGCCTTATTTTTAACATACTGACTGATTGATATATTTTCTTTTTTGGCAAATACCTCTAAAGCTATAGCCTCTTCTTCTGAAAATCTAATAGATACTTTCATATTACATAATTACTAAAAAATAATTTCCCCAATACTTTTTTATGAGCAATCTCTTCGATCTTTGTAGTTCCATTTTGCTCTTTTGGCATATGTTTTTGCAAATCCAGATTTACCTGGCCTATACGCTCTTTATACTTCAAGATAGCCTTGGTGGCAGGAAAACTAGAAACCTTGAGTACAAGCTCTAGGTTTGGCAT
>NZ_JAJBJB010000208.1 GCF_021811845.1 Candidatus Cyrtobacter zanobii
GTAATTAATAGACAAGCTTCTCTTAATCAAAATGTAGATTGGTTTAGAAAAAGGCTAAGAAACTATATTATTGATAGCTGCGACTTTAAGTATTCATCACTATTTTGAATATCGACATTTAGCAAGTAAGTTATAAAGTTTTGGTAAACTTTTTTAATGTTTTTCATAGTTTAAATTTATTTTTAAATTTAAATTTTGATGAAAATTGAAAATATTTTAGACTTTCTTCATTTAACAAGAAGCAAGATTATATATGACATTATCATGAGTTTGATGAAATGATTCTAAACAATATGAAAAATAATCAAAAGATGAACCAAAATGTGTTCGAGTATTTAAAAGACAAAGATCAACTATTATATTTATTTCAAAGTATGAAATGAGAAGTCCCACAAATAAATTTAAAGGCGCCTCAAGGAACATCAATCTTTCAAACATATTATGAATATAAATACAGTAATCTATTAATAATTATAATTATAAAGGTCTCTCAAATGAAAACCGAGAAATGATCCAAAGTAAATATCGAGAGTCTCTCTGCCAGCTAACGAACAAAGTTGGTGGAATCGGTAAGGAATGAAAAGCTGTGCATAAAGAGCAGAAGCCATGCTCAAAGCATAGATTCTGTTTCCTCTGAAAAATAGAATTTGAGGACTACTTCGGACATATCTTTAGTTCAAGCCACAAAAACTCGATTCACCTACAGAAAAAGGCGTACGATGAGATTGATAGCTTGTGAGACGAACTCTTCGTTGAATTCACTGAGTCTTATCTCACACATAAATCTGTTGGTATAAAGGAAACAACAGCAGACAATAAAGAGGATAGCGAACTATTTAAAATGTCGCCTTTGAGAAGTGGTGAATCATTCAACAAGCTACAAGAAAAGATCAACGATGAAAGCTCACAGGAAGTCGAGGAAGAAGTAGTTGAAGATGAATGAGAAGAGATAAATGTATGAAAACTAAAAGCATTTTTTATACAAACTTCAATTCATTTCTATAT
>NZ_JAJBJB010000209.1 GCF_021811845.1 Candidatus Cyrtobacter zanobii
TATATGTTCAGAGGGGTTTATGGAGCAGCTAGAGCGAATATTTATAACAAGCGCAAGTGCACATACAACAACATACACTCACGAGCTATACTTAACACGAGAATGTTGCAGACATATTTTGGATAATGCAAATAGCATTCATAATATTGCATGGAATCTCGAAGCTACTCAACTGCCTGATTTTATCTCTAAAGAAGATGAATTTTTAGCTATTCAGATTCCAGGTGAGCTAATGCAAAATGAATATCATCAGCATATAAATGAAGCGGCAGAAGAGTGGGAAGAAGAGTCTTATAGGCCATGGATAGATGATTTTATATTACCTTTAAAGCAATATGTGATTGAAAATGATGTCACAACATCAGAGCTTAAAAGGCTTATCCCTCAGTGGTATAAAGAACGCTTAAAAGATAAGAGTTATAAATTTAGCGTAGAATTTGCACAGCAGCTGCCAAGCCATATTAAAGGAACATCAAATACAGAACATAAAATAACCGATGTCATATGCTCAATGTTAGCTCCAGTTATGGATAAATCCAACGGGCATATTTTTCCTTGGGTTGATTTTTTAGAATATACTGCAAAAGCTTTAGATTTAGGAGGGTTATTTAATAATGAGCTAGATAATAACGACTTATACTACGCAGTGGCAGAGCATTATATAGCATTTGAATTTTATGCAAAATATAGAAATTTATACAGAAAAAGCACAATATCAGAAGAACTGAGTAAGAAAAAATGCAAAATAATAGCTATGTTTTTGTGCGCTAACTAACTGAGTGAGCAAACAATCTTTGACTTTAATATTGCGCTATAACAAGCTATATAACCACAATAAAGCAGCACAAAGCTGCATTAAATATTTGCAAAATTACTATAATTTCAACTAGCAATAACTCCACCTACTCTTTAATCACCAAATAAAATATAAGCATAATGCATTTATTGCCTACCTAAAATCCAGAAATTGCAAAATCACACTCTTTAATTCCATCATATAAAGC
>NZ_JAJBJB010000210.1 GCF_021811845.1 Candidatus Cyrtobacter zanobii
ATATTATTGAATGATTTCGTACATTGATTACTTTCATTAAATGGTGCAATTTCTAAAACATCGTGAATTATATCTGGTGAAAATCAGTTCATATATTTTTGGCTTGAGTTATGACTCATGTTATTAATTTCGTTGTGAATCATAAAGCAGGAATCTTCAAGGTCTTTCTTTTCAATATTTGATTTTATTGTATTTGAATCCATGTCTTCATTATAAATTGCTTCAGAGATTTTTGAAAGAAGTTGGGAACAATCTTTTGTATTTATATCCTTTATATCATCATTGCTATTGCAATTGCGGATAACAGTTTGCATTTTAGAAAGCAAATTTCTATAAATATAGTATTGTAAAATTACCTTTCCCACATTTTCTCAGTTTTCTTCATTTTATTATATTTACTTCCATTAATTAGCCATGGATGTTTAGGATTTTCTTTTGATAAATCGACTTTAGAACTTGTTAATGGTTTTTGTGGTTGAGAGTATACCTGCTTTAAACTTTCAAACTTCGTTTTCGTCGAATTCAAGCTTCATCTGTCTCGCATCGCCTGCACGCCTTCGTTTGTCTCGTCAGCTGTGTCGGCCTTCTCGAACGACCTCTGCTTTACTGTAAACGTGCTCGCAAGACAGTCGAAGTTTCTCGAGCCGGTGACTGCTAAGTCTCTGTTGATGCCGAAGAACGCGTCCGGACAGACCTGGCCGTCGTCCTTGTAGTTCGGCGGCTTGACATGCAGCCAGTGTTTGACTGCGCCAGTTTGTCCTCCCAGCTGCGCGTGTCTCATCCGGCTGGCCAGCGGCTTAAGTTGCTCCAATGCAAACGGCTTGCCGACCTGCACGCCGACCGACTGCGTGGCTGCTACAGGCGCGCAGACTTGACTGAAGTCCGAGCTGGTTGTTTTGTGTTGCCTAGTTGAAGCGTTAATGCTGCGCTCTGAATGTCGATAGCAGTGATGCATCGAGCTATGAAAAGCTTGGATATGAGGGACTCAACTTGCATCTATTT
>NZ_JAJBJB010000211.1 GCF_021811845.1 Candidatus Cyrtobacter zanobii
GTTTAAATAGATACTAAACAAAGAAAAGTTAGGTTGCTCAATAAATTGTTAGATTACGATCAAAAGTTCCAAAAGTCTGAGTAAATATGCTTTGAAAATTCTTTTGTTTATTATCTGGCTTTCTATTTTTAAACCCTCCTGGGATCATGTTCATGTTACTTTTCTCATCCTCCTGAATAACATTTGTCTAAAGTATAAAATAATGCAAATACCTGTGCTTGAGCTTGGAATGGATCATATTTTTGAAATTTATGAGAAGCATTGTTCACTACATGCTTATTCATAACGAATCCTTCTTTGTACTTTTGACCTTCATTATGGCGGAATTTTCGAATTCCGCTTTTCTGTAAAAATTTGGGATCCCAAGAACCAACATTTACTGATTCTTCCAAATCTTTTCTTGGCTGGGTTTTAGCTGGAGGATTTAGACTTCTAAACAAAGAAGGATGAGGGTCTCCTATTGTCTCTAGTTGTGGGGGAACTCAAAATTTATCTGAGCTAGGCTGTTCAAATAAGTTAATGATGATGGAACCCTGCTGTTTCAAATTGCTGATTATTGTTTTGTCCAACATTTGAAATATTAGTTTGATATGTTCCTTGCATCATTGAATAATCAGGCATGCCAAATCCTCCGTATCCACTTGGCTCTTGAGGTGTGTAAAATTGAGAATTATAGTCTATACCCATTGGCTGCATGTTCATTTGACAAGGATAAGGAGGAATTCCAAACCCTGCCATCCCTGGATTCATATTATAATTGACAGGTGCAAATCCATAGCATGAATTTTGAGGATAGCTATATTGCCCACCAAATCCCATATTATACTGAGTAAAATTTTGAAATTGGAACTGATTTGGCGGGGGTTGTTGATAAGCAGCATAGTTTTCAAAACTCATTTGAGGATACTGTGCTGCATACATCATATTTTGCTGTCCAAATCCTTTTACTTGATAGTTTGGTGGATGAAATTCTTGTTTTCTTTGATCTGGTTCTAAA
>NZ_JAJBJB010000059.1 GCF_021811845.1 Candidatus Cyrtobacter zanobii
AATCACCCTCTCTCTAAGATCATTAGAATATGGACTTCCCATTCGAAATATTGTAACTAACTATCGTATTAACCAATTATGTTATCATCTTATTAAATAATATCAACCTCTTTTGCCTAAGCTATATAGCCTAGGCTTCGGAGCATAAGGCTTTTAAATGAATAAAAATTTAGAAAGATTAAATAAATTACGTGTGCAAAGTGCCTCATCCTGATCTGCTAAAGTCATAGCGTAGCCTTCATGCTGAGCCACAACATATTTTAAGTTAAATAAAATATATTCATACACCATTTCACAAATCAGAAAAAGCAAGAAAGATTATAGAACCAGTTAAGTGCAAAATAATCTGCTCGCCAGCACACCGCCCAAATTCGAATCAGATAAAGAAGTTTTGCGCAAATACAAAAGAATCAGCTTAAACACTTTAAGACTTTATATGATCCCAAATCTCTTTTCTCTCAATATACTACATTGGGTTAAACACAAAACCACACTCATACAGCGCCCAAAATCTCCTCCTTAACCGCAGATATAGCACGACTTTCTAACTGCCTAACCCTCTCTTTAGAAATAGAGTATTTCTCTCCTAGCTCACCTAGCGTCATAGGCACCTCAGCATATCTACTGACTAAAATATCCCTATCTCTAACAGAAAGAGTTGTTAGAGCCCCTTGCAGTTTTTTTGCACTCTTGTCGTTATCAATTTTATCCAAGACAAAACCCTCACAATCAGTATCATCACTGATGGTATCTTCAATAGTCAACTCATCACCAACATTGTCGCTCATATATGAAATTGTGTTTGGTCCAGCAAATTCAATGTCCTTAATACTAGGGCCACCAGCTCTCTTTTCCAAGTCCTCTATTTTACTCAAGCTAAAAAACAATCTCTTCTGCAACGTAGAAGAACCAACTTTAAGAGCAGACCAACACTTCAGTATATACGACTGTATCGCTGCCTTTATCCACCACATAGCATATGTTGAAAGCCTATTCCCTAAAGATGGGTCAAAGCCCCTCACAGCCCTCATCAACCCTATGTTCCCCTCAGCAATTGCATCTTGCATGGAAACATTATAGCTACGAAACGTAAATGCTATTTTCACAACAAGCCTCAAATGCGAGGTAACAAGTTTATGCGCAGCCTTTACATCACCATTTATCTTTAGCTTTGTAGCTAGATGCTCCTCTTCCTCCTTAGACAAGATAGGAAACTCA
This sequence comes from Candidatus Cyrtobacter zanobii, assembly GCF_021811845.1. Lineage (GTDB taxonomy): Bacteria > Pseudomonadota > Alphaproteobacteria > Rickettsiales > Midichloriaceae > Cyrtobacter > Cyrtobacter zanobii. Next base: position 1,219 of record NZ_JAJBJB010000059.1, read on the forward strand.
TTAACTTTAGTGATATAACTAGAAAGATCCGAAACAGGTACTAAGCTCATACATCATACCATAAACTTCCGCGCGCGATTATATGCTAATTTATTACCTTGTTCAAGCCAAAAAGTTATGTGAGATGCGCTACTATAATAATCAATAATTATTATTAGGAATTCTTTTGATTATATCTGTTAGTAACGTTGTCGATTTTGGGTTTTTGATAGTTTTGAACATCTTTTTAAGTATGTGTTATTCTAAGTAGGTGTGTTATTAAGGGGGCTGCGTGGAAATTCAATAGAAACTCCTACCTAGGTGTCTTGGTTTATGAAGATGTTCAAAACTGGTTTATGAGATATCGCTTGTTGTTATGCATATGGTCCTTTGGTTAGGAATCTACTACTTATCTAAACATTTTGAGCTGGCTTTTCAACATGTTTTCAACGTTGTTTTGTTGTTGCGCAGCTAAATTTAAATATAGATTATGTTTACGTGTAGTGTGTTAGTAATGTAGTTTATTTATAACCATTTTCTATTTATTGGATAATTAATCAAAAATTATTCTTGTAAATTTATGCAATTGTGTGTAACTAGTACCGCATAGGCTTCTGGAATATGTGCTGATGGTGCCTTCCGCATTGCTTGCTTGTATAAGTTAGTTGTGTGCAGTCCTTTTTGATCCCGTAGCTCAGCAGGTAGAGCAACTGACTTTTAATCAGTAGGTCACAGGTTCGAATCCTGTCGGGATCGCTTATAGTGTTTTGCCATTGAGTGAATATGTTGCTGTGGAGGGCCTATTTTTATGCTGAGATTTCAGCATAAAGGGAGAATTTATTAAAGAAGTATGGTCTTCTGCTAGCCTATTCAGGTGGTCTGGGCCAAATTAAGACGCCATTTGCGTCAAATCTGTGCCAATGGGCCCCTTATTCATCATCGGCTATCTATCAACCTAAGGCCTAAATATATCCAATCAGCTGTAACCCCACGCCAAAGGGACCTCCATTTGAACACCTATTATCTTAACTCCTTTACATGTTGGTTGCTGTGTGATTTGGACAAGTTTTCTATCTGGTTTTATCAGATTGGTGTGGTTGTTAATATGGTTTCTATAATAGATATGTAGCTACTAAACTTTACTTATTGAGAAAGTGTGTCTTAGGGTTTATAAGTGTGATGAATTTTTAAATTGTTTAATATGAGAGGTTATATTTTTTTGTTAGCCATTATTGGTTTTTCTAATTTGGCGTTTGCGCATGATGCTGCGGATTTTGGCGGCATCATAAATAGTCTTGCTCCAATTTTATTGATCATGGTGGTATTTTATTTTTTGCTGATACGCCCGCAGCAAAAAAGAGCAAAAGCGCACAATGAAATGATTGCATCGCTTGAGAGGGGGGATGAGGTTATGCTACAGTGCGGGATTATAGGCAAAATAGCAAAAATTGAAGATGGGTTTATAAGCTTGGAGATAGCAGAAGGTACGAGAGTCAAAGTAAAAAGGGATGGAATCGCGGACCTTTGCAACAAGAGGGCTGAAAAAACCGAAAAGAAGGCAGAATAATTTGTATTAGTATATATATTATATATGGTAAAAATAGTATTTATAGATAAGAGTGGTTCAGAAGTTACAATAGAGGCCCAAGAAGGGTTATCAATTATGGAGATTGGGAGGAGCTTAGGAATAGAGGGGGCATGTGATGGATCGCTTGCATGTTCAACTTGTCATGTTATTGTGAAGAATAAGAGTGATTATGATAAGCTGCCGAAGGCAACAGAAGAAGAGGAAGATATGCTGGATTTAGCGTTCGGTCTAACGCCGCTTTCAAGGTTGGGTTGTCAAATTATAGTCAGTAAAGAGCTGGAGGGTATGAAGTTTCAACTGCCTTCTGCTACTAGGAATGTGTTAATAAGTTAGGTGTTGTTATATGCATAGTTATCTTCCGGTTTTTATATTTCTTATGGTTGCTGTAGCTATTGCTTTTATTTTAGCGGTAGCACCATTTATTACCGGAAGAATTAGCTATTATCGGGATAAGGTACTCACATATGAGTGTGGATTTGATGCGTTTGGTGATAATTCTAGCAAATTTGATATAAGGTTTTATCTTGTATCTGTGTTGTTTATATTGTTTGATTTAGAGATAGCCTTCATTTTTCCATGGTCTTTATTAATATCTGAAATGAGTACTTTATCATTTTTTTCCATGATGTTTTTCCTATTGATATTAACGCTAGGATTTATTTATGAATGGAGAAAGGGGGCTTTAGATTGGTAGGTATAAATATGTCTGGCGGTGTTTCTTATAGCAGTAGATCTCAGGTTTTTGATGTTACACAGGATTCTATACTGAATAGTGAGAGATCTGGTGGTTTTCTTATCACTAAATTAAGCGACCTTGTAACTTGGGCTCGGACTGGATCTCTTTGGCCTATGACGTTCGGGCTTGCTTGTTGTGCTGTAGAGATGATGCATACAGCTTCTAGTAGGTATGACTTAGAAAGATACGGGATGCTTTTTAGGCCAAGCCCTAGACAATCTGATCTAATGATAGTTGCTGGTACGTTAACAAATAAGATGGCCCCTGCATTAAGAAGGGTTTATGATCAGATGCCAGAGCCTAGATGGGTAATCTCTATGGGTAGTTGTGCAAATGGTGGTGGTTATTATCACTATTCATACTCTGTTGTTAGAGGGTGCGACCAGATAGTTCCAGTTGATGTTTATGTTCCTGGCTGTCCACCAACTGCTGAGGCATTATTATATGGATTAAGCGTGCTACAACGCAAAATAAGGAGAGAGGGTAAGATTAACAGGCTAAGATTTTAGGCGGTGGTGTATTACGAAGTTGTGTGAGGCTAGCCATTATCTGCCGCGTCTTTGTCTAGCTTTGAGCTGTGATTCATTTCAATAGAGCGAATCTATTATTTATCACTATCATGAGTAACATTCACGGCTTTGTCCAAGACAGTTTCGTTATTACCTAGCAGTATTAAGTACCTCTTTCCCTCAAAGTCTAACTTCATTAATTTGCGCTTTGAGTCCATATGCGCAATATTTTCCACCTTAAGTCCAGTGTACTTTGTATTGATATGTGAGCGCAATATTCTGCACAAGACAAGTAATAATAATAGGCAAAACGCTAACACAGATACAGCTATAACAATGTTGTAGTAATCCATTCAGAGAACAAAACCTAACATTAGCTACGATATATACATCATATGTAGAAAGATACAATATTCTTGAGCGTTGGAGATAAAGATTATATTATGAATTTAAAGTTGAGTGCCTTAGTAATATAATGCGATATATAGCAAAAACTACATAGTCATGCCTTTGGCATATAAATATAGCAATGTTCTTCTACTCATATAGGGCTAATATTATGTCTTTATATTTCTATGCATTGATTCAATCTAGTAACTTTATATAAAGTTGGCTGTAGTATCGAGTTATGTATTAATCTGTGATGTGTTGATTACATTGTCTTGATGGGTTGTGATAGAATGTACTATATCAGTTGGAAGGAATGAGTGGTGGTGATTGATTACACTGCGCTCTCTGAATTTATATATGGTTCATTACAGTCCATAATTTTATTATCAAACCACAAATTTTTGGTTGATATTTTCTAGCATTTATTCTAGCTTGGCGCCCTGCTTCGTAAACTGTGGTTATTCGGTGGTTGTGACTGCTTCTCATAAGAATCGGAAAGAGATGATGGCTATACTATTTATGATAATAAATACTATCGCTATCTCTGCCGTGTATGTGTCTACAAAATTTCTCACTGCTTCTCTGCATCCAAATCAGGTTGCATTTTTATATAAGTTTAGCTGTCTGCTTGTTGTAGCGCCTTGGTGTGTTGCAACTGGATTTAAAAATAGCATAAAAACTATTAGAATGTGGTTACATGTGACTCGTGGTGTGTTTAGTTTCATGGGCGCCGTGTGTTTTGCGTATAGCATTAGTAAGATTAAGCTTACTGATGCATCAGCGATAGCATACCTTGAAAATGTGATAGTTTTGTGTGTTGGGGTCTTTTATTTTAAGGAAAAGCTTACACCTGCAAAAGTAATTTTGATATCTTCTGGGTTCATAGGTGCTGTATTCGTCACAAATCCGTCTCTTGATGGATTTGTAACAGATTATGTATTTATGTTTTTGGCCTTGATATTTTGGGCAATCAATAATTTAACAATCAAGGTATTAGGAAGAACTGAAAGTACAAAGGCGCAGCTTTTTTATGGTACACTATTCGGTTCACTTTTTTCTATGCCAATGGCAATACATGAATGGCGCCCTATAGAACCATATCATTTGAAGTATATAGTTGCTCTTGCATTGTTTCATGGAATTCATTCCATCGCATTTTTTAAGGCATTTAAGTTTTCAGACGTATCATCTGTGATGCCATTTGATTATTTACGTCTAGTGTTTACTGGTTTGTTTGGGTATATGTTCTTCAATGAGATGCCTCAATCGTTCTCGATTATTGGATATGTCTTAATAGTATCTGGCGGAATGTATTTTATTCACCATGAGGGTAGAAAAAATGGCCTTTATAAGAAAAAAGGCCAAGTTGGTAGTAGCTAAGAGAGCGCATATCTATGTGAATGAGTTGCTCGAGGTGGGTCATTCTTGAAAATCAGGTGGTACTGTACATTTTCTAGATAGCAAACAGCATTATTTGTAATATTGTGATGAATATAATCATGTTATTGATATAAACATTGCCTGGGATTACTCTTACTCTATAGCTGTATTATTGTTTTATCTATATGGTACTCAGAGTAGTAGTTTTATTATTGTTTCTTACAGGCAATCTATATGCGTTCTGTAAACCTACAAAGCAGTTATGGTCTTTAGATACACCAGAAGATCCGCAGTCCTCTTCTGAGCTTTCAAGGGCACGTGGTGGCCTATCCTATTTTACTGGTATTAGGATGGTGTTGAGTGGTCATATATTAGATGAGATGTGTATACCTATTGATGGCGCTATTGTACAAATGTGGCAAACGGCTACTACAGATCTGGAGGATCAGGGGTTTATCCCAAACGGAACATCAATAACTGATAATAAGGGCAGATATGCATTTGATACCATTATACCCGGTGTAAGAGCGCATAATATTTTGCCTAAGATAAGGATTAAGGTATCTCATAAAGATTTGTTTCCAGTGGAAACAATCACATTTTTTGTAAAGCCTGATGTAATATCGCTGGATGAGGATTGGTCATCACTATCGCTGGCTGAAAAAAGGGAGCTCTCGTGCCAGTGCATTAATTGCGATAGAATACTGGGTTTAAATGAGATTATAGAGTATAAATTTGATATTAGACCTGCTGCGTAAGTCGTTTTTTGTTCCTGTGTTTTTTTGTCTTTTTTTTGGACGGGCTTTTGTCTTTTTCTGATGATGCTTATGCAGCAGAAAAACCATTTTTGAGATTAACGATGCC
>NZ_JAJBJB010000060.1 GCF_021811845.1 Candidatus Cyrtobacter zanobii
GGCATCGTTAATCTCAAAAATGGTTTTTCTGCTGCATAAGCATCATCAGAAAAAGACAAAAGCCCGTCCAAAAAAAAGACAAAAAAACACAGGAACAAAAAACGACTTACGCAGCAGGTCTATTATTATAATAACTAACTTTCCCATTCCTCTCTTTTCACCTCTTTAATTTTTAGCTTTAACCCCTCTTGCTCTACTATTGCAGGAACTTTGCTTATTCCAAATTTACTTGTCAGTACCCCTCTTTGGTCAAAGTATATCCAGACTTTCTCTTTTCTTTGTAGCTCCAGAGGCTTTCCAGAAGTTAAGATGATTTTTGAAGGAGTGTCTTTTCTGATTTTTAAAGCGTAATTGATTTGATATTTGTTATTTCCGTTTATGAAGATGAGCCGTTCTCGAAGCGGTATTTTCTCAAGTGGGTTGATTTTAAAACCTTTGTGGTACAGCAATTTCCCTTTGTGATCATAAATGTCTTTATCTAGAATATATGTTGGATCGTAGCTATATAACCTCTCATCTTGGCTATCTTCGATAAAAGACACTGGATCCGGCTCTTCTACTGTTTTTGTGGTTTTATCAGTCATCCCCCTTTTTAGTTTTTCAAGGTCTAATTTCTCTAGCTGTTCTTGAATATAGAGCAAAATGTCATCTTCAATGATTTCCCATGTATGGCCTTGAGTGCCCAAATTCCTAGCTACAGAATAGCTTGATAAAAGACAAAAGAGTATAGAAATAATAACCTTTCTCATATCATACATATCATTTTCTCTATTGCTTCTTCTGTGCTAAAGCCCTGAGACTTAATGGCCTTTAAAAGCTGCACATCCTCTGCTGTTGATGAATACAATGCTTTTGAAAAGGGCTCTAAAAATAATCTTGCAATATCACTACCTCCACTTTTATGCTTGATCATATATTCTGAAAAAAGACCTTTTTGCCCCCTAACACTTCTTAAAAGAGGAATCTCGATATCAAGACTAAATAGATTTTCTAAATACTTCTCATCCGACCTATCTGCCCCTGCCATTATCCTCCAATCACTGCAAGAGAGAATTTCATTAGCAACTGGGCTAAATTCATAGCTAAAATCTCCATAATTTTGAGTTGCAATTACAATACAACCTTTGTATTTCCTGGCCTTTCTTGCAATTGCGCCCATAAATTCCCTCATGCCAGCATGCTTTAATAAAGACCATGCCTCATCTATGATAAGTACCATTCTTCTCTCTCTTTTGAACATTTTTGAGTAAACCAAAAAGGTTACCATCATGAGTACTGAGTTTTTTAAAACTTCATTAGAATTAATTTTTGAAAATTCAAATACGGTTAGCATGTTATTGATATCTAGTTTGCTTTCTCCATTGAAATATAAGCTATACCTACCTTGAGCATACTCTTTGAGTGCATATATTAACCTCTCTCTTATATCCTCATCACAAATTAGTTTGCATTCAGGATTTTCTTGAAGCTCAGCTAATATATCTTGAAACCCTCCATTCTTGCCTTTTTGGGCCATTACGCAAGTGATTGCTTTCCTCATTAGACTTTTGTAGATGGTATTTTCAGGTGAAATTTCATCTACGTTAACTCCCATAATAACGCATAAAATAGAGGTAACTAGCTTTATAAAAGGTTCTTCAAAGTCAGACACGTAATCATCTATTGAGCCTTTTTCGATAAAGAGAGTAAAGGGATTGATACAAAAATCTGTTGTGTTAAAATCTATGTGCGCACCTTGCAGTATAGAGCAGAGATTCTCAGCACTATGACCATCATCTAATGTAACAACTTGACCACCAATTTTAAGCGTTGAGATTGTCAGTTCATTTAAAAATGTAGATTTTCCAGAGCCAGGCTTTCCTATAACAACCATATTGTAGTTCTCCTTGCTCAAAAAATTATCAAAGTAAAATAGTTGCCCCCTTCTTCCAGATAAAAGCATTAATGGAGATGCTGTATTGCTATGATCTGCAAAAACAGGCATTAAGTTCTTTGCCGTGCTTGAGGTGATTGTAGATATCGCTTTTAGCTGATCTAAGCTCTCATAAAATGAGGCAAATCCAAATGGCAGGCATGAAATAAAGCTATTTATCGTCTCATGATTAACTTGCTCTAGTTTGAACTTTAGCTCACTAAAATGGCTTTTAATGCTCTGTATGGCAGATTCAACATCATTTTGCACCATTGCAACAATAGAGATAATACCTTTGGCGAGTTTCTGCCCCTTATCAAGACATGAATTTACAAAATCCCAATCTTGAACCTCTTCTATCATCTGAGGAAAGTACTTAAATACGCCCTCTGTATCTCCTTGCTTTAGCTTTATAGTTCTTGCCCTGTTTGCTCTTCTTTTAGACTCCTCACTTCCAAAAAATCTAATTCCATATCTAATTAAAAATGGAAACGGCAACCGAACACCATGCTCAAAATTCTCCATTAAGTTAAAAGATTCGCTCATCTCCCAATCTTCAGGAAATTCCACAACTTCAAACACTAGATAAATGAATTCAGAATTGTTAGAGACAACTTTGATTGAATCTTTTTGAGCAATGATTCGACTATCAGCCGCTATATAATCTTCTATCCGTTTGCCATCCTCTTTTTTTATATCAGTACTATAAGGGCTAGTATCTGGAGTTAAAAGCTCAGATAAAAAAGATGCAAGATCGGCGCCTGTAACATCTGAGGTGCTACATCCTAATCTCTTTAAGGTATAATTGAGCTTTTCTTTAAAGCGAAGAAGTGAATATTTATCTTCTTTTGCAGATATAATAAAATATAAATGAAAGTCTCTGAATATATGAGTGCCTTTATTCCCAAGTATATTAGTCCAATTACCACCGCAAATATGCTCTATTCTTTTTGTAGTCAGCTTTTGATACAGAAGATTTGAGCTATTGCTTTTCCAATTACTGATTATCTTTCCTATCTTGGGAGAGGCATAATTTATAACCTCAATATAATAATCTTTAGGTACTTCATAATTTAGGAAGCTTGATAGTATTTCTTCTTTTTGCTCTGTAAACCCAGAAAAGTGGCTTGCCTTTAGTATAAAACCAATAGAGCCTTTGTTTTCAAATAACTCTCCATTATAAGTATCATAGGGAAGATATTTCCATATGCTTGGTATCTCATCTTCTTTAATGCGCTCGGTATTAGAGCTTTTAAAAATTGCTTTGGTATCTTCTATTATTTCATATAAAAGCTTCACTGTCCTACCTTCACCACCCTCTCTTTTGTCTTTTTAAAACCATCATAATGCTCTTTGATGATTATTTCTTTTGCGGGCATTTGATCTGTATTTAGCAATATCTGATCTTGAGCTACATTTTCTGCAGCCTCTAAAGATGAGCATCCAATCCCTCTACAAATACCACAATCCCATTTCTTTTGGTAAGATGAACAACCTGTAAGAAGCACCATGACTAAAAGTAAAAGTTTAGCTCTCATCTTTGTTATCCTCTAAACTAAAACCTTCCTGAAACACAATATCTACGATTGTACCTTCATCTATACTAATAACTGGCTGATATTGTTCTGCTTTTTTGATAAAGTAGTCGCTTAGCTTGTCACTACTTGTACCCACCCCAGATGCTACCCCTCCTTTAAGTATATCCTTTAGCTCTTGTTTTTCTTTGAGAGCAGAGCCAGCATTGCTTATGCTAAATCCTGGCTCCAAACTTTTTGACACTCCATTTCCAAGACCAGCTATAGCACCACTTAAGAAGCTCTTTAAAACAAGATCGCCTTCTCTTGATATCATTTGCCCCCTAATTCCACTTTTGCCTTGCGAGATAACATAGCCTTTAACTGGAAGCTCAATGACTGTATCAGGCCTTTTAGCACATGTCATAAGCGTGGGCTTAACATAGGCTTTCTCACTTGAGAGATCTCCAACTGCTTGAGCTTGTATAACACATCCAATTAAGACATTACTCTTCATAGGATTTGCTCCAAACCCAGCTGAAGTCACTGAACCTGTTACCCTCATAAGTACATGTCTTGGATCAGCCTCGCTTGTGATTCCAACTCCTGCATCAACTCCTGATATTAAAACAGCCTTTACGTGCGAGCCTGCTGGAATGTATTTGCCAAACTTATAACTTACTTTTTTCTTAACCTTAACATAACCAAGACTGCCAGTATCGGCTTGCTCAATGCCGCCTTTCGCGGTTGTTTGAGAATATTCTTGAAGTTTTTTATCCAATTCTTCTACGAGCTTTTCTTTGTAAATTTTGAGTATTTGCTCTATCTCTTCTTTATTTGCTTGATTTTGCTCAATAAGCTCATTTAATTCTTGGTATTTCTTTTCTTGTATATCTTGGCGCTGCTTAACACCATCTACTTCGCCTTTTGCACCTTTTAACCATTTATCTTCGTAGCTTACTCCTTTGCTAAGGTTATCAATTTCAAATATTGGTTCTGTTTTCTCTTGTGGCTCTTCTTTTTCAGGCTCTGAGCTTATAAATATAAATGTAATTAACGCAATAAAGCCAAACCCTATAAGATAGGCTAGTTTGCGCTGCTTTTTCTTGTTTTGAAGATTGGTATCTTCGTTTGCTAGAAAAATTTTAGAAAAAATAGCTTTTAGTGATCTTCCTTCCATCATAGCTTATCCACTATAATCATGACTGTGCTCTCACCTGGATTTAGTTTCATCACAGGTGCATATGTTGCAATGGTTTTTGGGCTCTCAAATCCCAGAACATCAATAATCAACATGTTTTTACTTACGTTTTGAAGTATAATTTTAGATGCCCGCATTTGATTATCAGCGGCTGTTAGGATTAATTTAGCATCAAGACCTTTTTGTACACATTTAACCTTCTTGTTAAAATAACTAAGCTCAAAGCCCATGTACTCCTTCTGAGTATCTGCAACTTGTATTATCTTACTTATGGATTTGTCATAATTTGTTGCCACTTTTTGAATTGGCTTTATAAGACCATTTGTTACATGAGCTTTAGGAGCAATTATTTTAGGTTTTATGAAAGCTTGCACAGAAGGAATATCTGATGGCACAATTAAAAATTGATAGGTTCTTCCCTTTTCCGTCTTTAGAAAAAAGTTAATTGGCTTTTCTGCTTTGAGTTTTAAATATAAATCACCATCAACTGGGTTATATTCAATCTCACCCTCGCTATAATGCAGTGATTCTATAATATCATTTACAAAATTAATTCTATTTACTTCTTTTTGAGAAAGGATAAGTGAAATCTTCTCATTATTGCTTGCATAGTAGGTGTTATCGTCTTTAGCTAAAGCTCCAGTACATAAGAAAGTAGCCAATAATACAAGTCTAGCTATCATCTCTCACCTCTTTAAATGAATAAAGAAGTATAAGCCCACCTCTGTTTATGAACTCATATAGATATGTTTTATGCTCTTTTGAAACTCTTGAATCATCTATAAACGTCTCTAGGTACCCAGAAATCTTAACTTGGTAATCTTTTGTGTTAATTGCATATTCAGTGATATCTGAGAAGCTATAATGATAATCCTTTTGTTTGATATCTTCTATCAATGTATCAACTTGCTTCACAAACTTAGAGCGCAATTTATTATCTACACACAGTACAAGGCGTTCCCTAATCTTTGATGCGTTTTCCCTATTCATACCAAATAACAGCTGATGCACTTCTAAAGCTCTTAATTTTAGATAATCTTTAGATGCAAATTTTGATGATATAACAAACTCGTTTTCTATGCTTGGAACTAAGACTGTAGTCGTATCTTTCTGATATAAAATGAGAATAAGAACAAAATTGCTGATTAGCATTAAAAGAAAACCTAGGGTAATTAAGTTACTTTTATATCTACTCATCCCTTCTTTAGCTTAAACTCTCTCTCATAACCCTTTGCCCCTTTTCTGATTGGATTAAAAGAAAATGGTAGATACCAATATAATCTCCTTGCTATAATTCTGATAAACGATCTTTTTCTATATCTCTGATATAGAAAACCAGATACGAGCCCGCTTATAATCCCAAGAAATGTTGCGTCAAAAAGGAACAGTATAACCCAAAATACAATTCCAACTATCAAAGTATCAACTGGCACCCCCATAGCCCTCATAGGATTATCAAGGGTTCTGGGTATTTTCATAACCTAGAAGAAAAGACCTGATATAAGTTTTACTGACATAAGTAGAAGGCCAAGTCCAATTGGTATCAATATTTGCTGTATCTTAAAGCCCATTACCCCCATAAAGACTCCTATCACCAAAGATATAACAACCAGCATTTTTCCAAGCCCGCCATCTATCCACCCTATTATCTTATCTGTGATTTTCTTAAATACCTCTTCATCTCCTCCAGAGGCTGCATATACATCGAATGCAAGAAATAAGATGAAAACAGTAATAGCGAACCTAAAAAGGTTCCTAGATGTTAAACTCATATCATAAAACCGATCCACTTCTCTAACATCGCAATATAGTAGACCTGCTGCGTAAGTATGAATTTTGTTAAAATATGTATAAAAGGTATGGAGACTTACTGATCAAAGAGGATCTCCATGTCCCTAAGATACACCAAGATACGCAGAAATCCCAAGACATTTCA
>NZ_JAJBJB010000061.1 GCF_021811845.1 Candidatus Cyrtobacter zanobii
GTGAAGTAGATAATACTTGGTGTAGTAAAAATCTCTTAATAAGTTTTTATACTGTATATTGCAGCAATTTTTGTGCACCAAATTCTATGTGAATCGCTATATCAGGCGCTAAAAAGAGCAATAAACACCGAGGCTGATTTTATGAATAAATGGTGTAACAAACTTACTCTTAAAAGTTTCACTAGATTGTTTAAACGCCTCTCTTCTAATATTCAAATAATCAAATTCATATTTAATACCTATCGATAATGTATCTAGGTGTATATGGTACAATAATCCAAAACCAAAATTTGCACACAAACCAACCTCATATGAGGGATCTTCATTTTTATGAAGTAGTGTATCGATCTCACCTTCAACTTCCTTAATAGCATATTTTACATCCTCACTATTCTTCACTCTTGAAAAGGATAGTCCTATACCACCCTCAAACACTCCTCCTATCCTCCTATCTTCTGGTATTTCAGCCTTATATATAGCTTGCAGTGTTGCACTCATAGCTTGCAGCTTAATATTATAATCTTTATTACTTGTAGTAACTATATTACATGATGCATCATGCAGATACGAAAATTTACCCCCAAAATATACATTATCCCATTTATTATACGAGATTAGTAAAGAAACGCACTCACCAAGTGCGTATTTATCAAAATACAACTCTTGCCTGTATTCTAGTGGCGCCTGTAAGCCTATATTCTTTTCAGCTTCCAAAAACGAGCTAAATCCAAAGTTTGTTGCAGCTCCTAGTGAAAAATTGATCAAAAAATCCTTCTCATCATGGTACTGATCTTGAAATGCCATACATATACACGGAGATGCAAATAAAACAGCACCACATACCCTAAAAACAGAAATCATATCAAGCCCACACCCACTTAAGAATCATTAAGATATATGCCAAATATGCAGGTTTTATGTCAAAATTCAAGTAAAAGCTATAGACCAAGCATTGCTTACCATAGATAGAAATCAAGGTGTTAAGCCAATGCTGAGTAGTTTATGTAAGAACACATATGTATATTTTTATTTGGATTGTTGTTGATAGAGAAAAGGCAAAGTAATATGTTGCATGATTCACATAAATAGCTTCAACTAAAGTGTAAGAAGAGTTGAGGCTAAGCCATGAATTGTATTCTTGCATAGTCCGCAGTACAAATTCTCATCATCGCATTTTAATATCATTATAGATTTTTTTTCTAAGATTAGAAAGTAATGGATAAAGATGTATGAAACAATACACAACTTTGGCTTAGTGTGTGCAAGATTTGGAATATAGGTATAGCAACTATATATAACTTATTGCGATGTTATCTAGCCTCCTGCATAAATCTTTGTGCACCTTCGTGTAATGGGGCGGTTTTGCCGTCATTTTGTTGAAATTTTTCTCCATGCTTACTATTTTTTTGAAGATCTTTATGTAATATTTTCGAGATTTGATATACAACATCCTTGCTTATACTCTCTGATGTGCATAGTACGGCAAGCACTGCAACGGTGTCAATGTCGTGTGGCACACCTGGATACATACCGCCTGGTATTATTGCCAACCTGAATTCGTTGTGTTTATTAGTAAACTCTGAAACTGCATCACCACTTACTGGTATTAATTTTATCTCACACGCCTTTGATACATCATCAATCACCTTATTCGGCATACCACTGATTGTAGCTATTGCATCAATAGAACCGTTGCACAACGCGGAAACCTGCTGCTCACCATAAAGCTCCCTAATTCCAGCAAAAATCTTCATATCCCACCCATAATATTGAATTATAGATTGAAATGTGGACCTCGTACCAGGCTCGCCAATATTTATAATTTTTCCGTGCAGATCTTGAAGCGCATTAACCTTACTATCCCTCTTCACTATTATTGCAAGCTCCTCATCATATAACGCTGTGACAAATCTAATTTTGTCATTTTTCTCTATATCATACAGTCCATCGTTTCCATAAAAGGCACTCTTTTGCCAATCTGCCTGTAGTATTGCAAAATCTATCTCGCCTTTCCGTAGCAGCTCAACATTCTCCCTAGAGCCCATACTTTCTCTCGCCCTGCATCTAATCTCCAACTTATCCCTATTATGGTTTAAAATCCTGCATATATTATTGCCAACATTATTATACTTGCTTCCAGGAGTGGATGTACCAATTGTGATATATTCTGTTGCTTGTACTTGATTCAAAATAATGGCGCATATAATCGGATATTGTAATAACAAACGATATAAAAGCTTGTGTACAAGTCTTAGCATTTTAGTAAAAACACAATAGTCAATAATCAAAGAATAATCCCCATATATAAAAAAACAAGCTACTATGCTGAAGAATAAGGCGGCAGTACATATGCGGCACCTACATCACCATAACCTTCACATAGTTCAGGTTTGGCAATACTATAGTTAACTAATAATTAGAGCAACTACCTTTGAGAGGGTTAAAATTTGTAACAACCATTCACACATATATAAAGAGCGCCGCAGTTCTGTTTAGAGCATTCCAAATCTAAAGCTGCAAGTATGCTGAGCCCCTGCGCGCCACTATACTCCTTGCTTCTTGATACGGTTCTTACCATAAATTTAGTAACAAATTAACCAAAATTCAATTATTGATATTAAATTATCAAAGTGTATTATTTTGTATGTTAGTATAAGCATTCTTCTTATGATACGGTTGAAGTCCTTTCTGCTTCTAGACATAATGAGCGGTATGTTTCTTGCCCTGAAGCATATGTTTAAGCGGAAGGTTACACTGGATTACCCGCATGAGAAGGGGCCTATTAGCTCAAGGTTTCGGGGTCAGCATGCATTGAGGCGTTATGCTTCTGGCACTGAGAGGTGTATAGCGTGCAAGCTTTGTGAAGCAATATGCCCTGCTCAGGCTATTACTATAGAAGCCTGTGAAAGCGATGATAAGATGAGAAGAACCACAAGATATGATATAGATATGACAAAGTGCATATATTGTGGTTTCTGCCAGGAGGCGTGCCCTGTGGATGCTATAGTTGAGGGGCCAAATTTTGAATTTGCGACAGAGTCACATAGGGAATTGTTATATAACAAAGCAAAGCTTCTGGATAATGGAGATCGTTGGGAAGCGGCGTTAGCACATAATATAAAAAAAGAGTCAGAATATAGATAATGCATGATATAGTTTCTACAATACTTTCCCATTATCATGCCTCTCCTATAGGAGTGAGGGTGAACCTTGCTAGATTATTAACATCTGGAAGGCTGGCTGGTACTGGAAAATTGCTAATATTACCAGTAGACCAAGGTATGGAGCATGGCCCTATTAGGAGCTTTGCGTGCAATGAGGATGCGTATGATCCACTGTATCACCCAAAGCTTGCTTTGGAGGCTGGGTTGAGTGCTTATGCAGCGCCTATTGGTATGATTGAGATTGCAGCAGATCGCTACGCACATCTATTGCCAATGATACTAAAATTAAATAGCTCTAACTTGCTGCATCCAAAGAAATTATGCCCTGAAGATCAGGCGATTACAGCATCTGTCAAAGATGCTGTCCGTTTAGGGTGTTGTGCTATAGGATTTACTATATACCCAGGCTCTTCTAATGGACTCTCTATGATAGAAGAAGCCAGAGAAATAATATATGAAGCTAATTCTTATGGTCTTCCTTCCATAATATGGTCTTACCCAAGAGGCGATGGAATTGAAGCTGGCCATGAGACGTCCATTGATGTTGTGTCTTATGCTGTACACATTGCGGCATTAATAGGGGCGCATATTATAAAAACTAAGATCCCATCATCAACTACCATGGACACGCACATAAAATTTGATGATATGTTAGAGCTTATTAGGCAAGTCATGAGATGCGCATTTAATTCCAAAAGAATGGTGTTGTTTTCTGGTGGAGCCTCAAAGGGCATCAGCGATATCAGAGACGAAGTTCTTGCAATAAAAAAGGGTGGTGGAACAGGCTCTATTATCGGGCGCAATACATTCCAAAGGCCAAGAAGCGAGGCTATAGAGATGCTTAGTAACATTATCTCTGTGTATGGTTCATATTGATTGTTAGTTTAGATACATCGCCCATACCCACAATATTGGAAATTTGTGCAACTAAGCATTCGCCACCATCCTTAAGCATTTCTTTAATGTGCTGTGAGATGTCTGCATAAGTATTTTTAGTGTTTATTTTAATGGTAGTGCCTAATTTATTTTTTAAAACTACGGTATACATATCTGACTGTTCTTCCGCATCACAGTAACCAAAAGATGTTGCAAAGCCCCTAGTTCTCTTACTCCAACGCAATTGCCCACTTGCTTTATCAAGATGTAAATTACTCACTGGTAATGGATATAAGTTATAAGCCTCAAACTTTGTTTCAATCTTTGCTCCCATATATTCAATATTTATATTTTCTTTTATATATTTCTCTTCAAGATAAATTGGGCTCAGACTACCATCAAGTATAATGAATTTCTCACCTGGTATGTGCGTATTTATGAATTTTTCTGTACCTTGTCTTCCTCTCAGCAAGGTATCAATTTTATATTTATTTTTATCTATCAGTTTAGCATTTTGAAAAATAATTATTTCACGCCCAAATAGAGCTATATTCCTTTTTCCTGATAGAAAGTCTTCTTCTGAGATGCTTTCAAGTGAGCCGGTTTTTAAATTAATAACTAATTTACTAATCTTATCTGTGACATATTGACTAGCTACCTGTGGCACATTAAGTACTACACCTATCGTAGATTGAATACCAGTAGATTGGATTTCTACAATTTGTTCTCTCGTTGTATACCTGATGCTACACTCTTCTTGATTGGGTACAGCAATAAATAATCTAGGCGTATCTTTTTTTTCCTCTGAGGCTAGTGTTGGTATATCCAAGATTTCTATTTCATCATCTACTACAATATTTTGATATTCGCTTTCACCCCTCATGCTGACACTGATGTTAGAGTTTGCCAATTTTTGAATAGAAAATGCTTTAATTTTGATTGCTCCCTCTGCTCCAAGATCCAATTCGCTCACTTTCATTAATTGGTTATTGAGAGTTATATTATCAAAAATAGATATAAAGGAGTAATTGCTTGGTAGCATGAAACTATATTCAGTTCTCTCTATTATTGATTTATATAATAATTTTCTTGCAATTTCATTTGCTTCGCTCTCATACAATACAAGCGGGGCACTGATCTCCAATGTTTTAGCGTGCGTTTTGTCTTCGCATATTGAAACATGCAAACTTTTTAATTCGCAGTGTGAAGCTTTATCAAAATAAGATATTGCAAGTTTATTTGGTATTTCAGCAAACGGTCCGACGTTTTTAACGAAAGTAGTATTAGTTTTCACTACATCGCCATACTCTATATTATGTTCTTTGCAGGCAGAATCCTGAATACAAATTAATTTACCATTTGTTTCAAGCATGTGTAGATTATACACTGTGCATAGCATGTCTACAATGCTTTTTGCGTTTTGATTATCACAAATCACACCCCTAAAGTTAATCTCTATTTCGTCAATATCTATCAATATATTCTTTTCTGGAATACTACATTTTCTGAATATATCATATATCACTAACGAAATATCTATTGCTGGTAGTTTGTTATTTAGGCATTGCGCAGTATCATATTCGTTTTGCTTAGATTGTGGTCTAACATCCCATCCTAGGACAAATTTCTTATCCACACAGCTTATATCCTTTTTAAGATGATAATTGATAAGCTTCTTTTTTAGTATAGTGTTGCTATCACATACCGCATCTATGGACCCGCATTCTGTAAACCATACTTTCTTTAACCCAGGTCTCCAATCGGTTTGTGTGCCATCTGGATTCTGATGCTCAGAGAAATACCATTTTTCAAGGCTAGCATATATGCTCTCAAATTGGTTATTTTGTGCAGTGCGATCCACTTTGAGTTTATCACAATCACTGTTCATATTAATTCCAATAAAATCTGTATATGCCCAGAGTTTATCCATGTTGTGCCAATCATTTGAGTGATACTCATTGAGGTTTGATGAATATGTAATAAGACAGCGAGGCTGCACAAGCCCCCTCACTTCTTTAGCAAGGTTAAGTAAGTGATCTACACCAGGGAATTGATGTTCATTATTTTGTATGGACGTAATGCCAAAGAGCCCACTTCCTATGCTAATGGCATCTATCACATCGCTGCATAAAAATGCATAATGCTTTATAAAGTCATTATAGTTATTGTTGAAAAATTTGTCCAAGTAATGGTCTGCTTGTCCAGTAATTGCACTTGCAGATAATGCCTGTTCTGTATCCATGAGTATAATAGGGCGTAACATGACCTTATAAACCTGGCCATGTGCATTTTTTTTACTTTTTAGAAAATTTAATAATCTATATAGCCCATTGTCACTAACAGTTCCTTGGTATTTTTTATATTAGACCTGCTGCGTAAGTCGTTTTTTGTTCCTGTGTTTTTTTGTCTTTTTTTTGGACGGGCTTTTGTCTTTTTCTGATGATGCTTATGCAGCAGAAAAACCATTTTTGAGATTAACGATGCC
>NZ_JAJBJB010000062.1 GCF_021811845.1 Candidatus Cyrtobacter zanobii
TTTCTGTATTTTGCTGGAAATACCAGGTGATACAGTAATACGGTTACATTATGACTTTTGTGTATGTATATGCTCATCCGTATATATTACGCAGCAAGCTGCGGGGAATACAACCCTAAAAGAGATTAAACCTTAACATAAGCTCCTCCCTCAGTCTATATAGCGCAGCACTACCATTTAGATCAGATGGGCGTAACCCTCTGAGATAAAATATCAAAGAGTCATTGACCCTAGGCAACAGCTCTTTCACCCTCTGCACATCATTATGGCTTTTAAGCTCAAGCACTATACTAAGTTTTAGCAAGCTAGGCCCTTTACCCCTTGTATCGAGGTTAACTATCATTTCGCCCATCTCCAAAAATGCAGTATGCTCATTCTCCACTTGGTTAGCTTCAAAGAGCGGCTTGATATCTAAAACCCCAACCTTGAGCAAAGCACCAATTGCTATGCATAAAGCTGCAAGGGCTATTAGCAAAATTTTCAGCACCTTACCTTTGTTCTGTGTTGCAGTAGTGGCTTTCACATCAGCATCCGAATCAAAATTCGCTGCAGATTCAAGACCTTTTACTATGTTATCAGTATCAGACATGTTTAAGAAAAAATGAGCTACAAAATTTTAACAATATGAGTACCATTATTACTATCTCTAATTTCGTACCCAAGATCAACAAGTATACTTCTTAATTCATCACTTTTTTTCCAATTTTTATTCTTTCTTGCTTCATCCCTCTGTGCAATGATATCTATTACATCCTGAGGTATAGAATTATCTCTTTGTTCACTAAACCCTAATAACTCCATTAGATTAAAAAGCATCTGAACAGAATGCTCATCAGTAGATGAGGCAAGTTTATGCATCCTTGCAAATAGTGCCGGTGTATTCATATCATCAAACAGCGCTTCTAGTGCTTGCCCGTCTATCTCACCTGTTGATTTGCATATATTATGCACAGCAATCGCGCCTTCAAATTTTTGAAGTGATTTTTTTGCGTCCTCCAATAACTTATCTTCAAAATTTAGAGGCTTTCTATAGTGCGCAGCAAGCAGCGCATACCTTATCACATGACCTTTAAACCCAGCATTGAGTAAATCACCAACTGTTTTAATGTTATTCAGGCTTTTACTCATTTTTTGCCCGTCTATATCTAAGAAACCGTTATGAACCCAATATTTTGCAAATGTACTATTAGGAAATGCACAGCAACTTTGAGCCCTTTCATTTTCATGGTGCGGGAATAATAGGTCTATACCACCACCATGTATATCGAAGTCCCTGTTTAAATATTTATAGCTCATTGCAGAGCATTCCATATGCCACCCAGGCCTTCCATACCCCCACGGGCTATAAAAGCCCATACCACGCTCTTCTTCAGGCTTCCACAATACAAAATCAGCATAATGCTTTTTGTAGTCCTCTACCTTAACCCTTGCACCACCCACCATTTCACTAATATCCCTGGAAGAAAGGTCGCAATACCCATCAAAGCTTCGCACATCAAACAGCACATGGTCTGAGGCTATATACGCATTTCCATTACTAATTAACAATCTAATGATATTAATCATATCATCTATATGGTCCTTGGCTCTTGGTTCTACTGTCGGCTTTATACACCTAAGCTCCAAAACATCACTATGGTACTGCTCTGTGACAGCCTTTGTTAATTCATCTACTGTAATACCTCGAGCTTTAGAAGCTTCTATAATTTTATCATCTATATCTGTTATATTCCTGACATATGTAACGGATTCATATTTAATCTTAAGAATTCTATATAATAAATCAAATACAACTGCTGCTCTAGCATTTCCAAGATGTGGCCTACTATAAACTGTCGGACCACAAACATACATTCGGACACTCGAGGCATCAATCGGGATAAACCTCTCTTTTTGTCCCGATTTAGTGTTAGTTAAGAAAATGTCTATATTATACATAAGATACAAAGTTACTTTTCTATTACAACATATGCCATAGCAAAACCACCATCATTAGACATTGAAAGGTGTGCTTTGCTTGTATTGGAAAAGTATGGCTTCATTCTAGCATCATATAGAATTTCTATATCCTGAAACGATAATAGCTCACCAATACCGAATCCAGTAGCCTTAGCATACGCCTCTTTTGCAGCGAATCTATTCGCATAATAGCATGTCAAATCTCCTTTCTCCATTAACATTTCATTTTTTGTAAAGATTTTTTGCTTAAAGAGATCACCATACCTCTCAAGCATGGCAGCTATCCTAGCAATTGCAATTATATCACACCCTATACCCAATATCATGACAAAATCTTGATATGAAGCTCTTTTAGCTGCTTCTCAGATACCACAGATGGCGCATTCATCAAAAGATCTTCTGCATTCTGGTTAAGAGGGAATGCAATTACTTCACGTATGTTAGGCTCATTTGCAATAAGCATCACAATCCTATCTATACCAGGTGCAATCCCACCGTGAGGCGGCACACCATAAGTTAATGCTTTCACCATACCAGAAAAGTTTGTCTGCACAAATTCATTGCTTTTACCAGTGAGTTCAAATGCCTTATAAAGAGTGTCTAAACAGTGATTCCTAATTGCACCGCTAGAGAGCTCAATTCCATTGCATACTATATCATATTGAAAGGCCGAGATTTTTAGCCTATCTTCGTCGGATCTTGCATTTATTAATGCACTAATTCCACCCTGTGGCATAGAAAATGGATTATGTGAAAAATCTATTCTTTTCTCATCTTCATTCCATTCATAAAAAGGAAAATCTACTATCCAGCAAAATTTATATATACCCTTTTCTATTATGGAAAGCTCTTCACCCAATTTGGTCCTCACCAGCCCTGACAGCTTTGATGCAACCCCCTCCTTATCACATATGAAGAACATTGCATCATCATTTCCTATATTACCAATCCTTCTCAGCTCGCTGATTTGATCTTGATTCAGAAACTTAGCAACAGGACCCTTTGCTGAACCATCTTGCGCAAAAGAAATATATGCCAGCCCCTTAGCACCAAATTCTTTTTGGGCGTGTAATGTCATTTTATCAAAGAAGCCCCTTGAAAGAGCACTAGCCCCTGGCGCTGGTATTAACCTTACATATGCACCCTTCTTGACAGCGTCACTGAATATAGCAAATCCACTATCCTTAAAAATGTGTGAAACATCAGAAATTTCTATTGAGTTTCTTAAATCTGGCTTATCTGTACCATATTTGAGCATTGCATCACTATACTTAATTCTAGGGAATGGCATCTTGCTCACTGTATAATTAGAAAACTTTGTAAATAATGAATGCATGAGCGGCTCTATGAGTGAGAATACATCTTCCTGCTCAACGAATGACATCTCCACATCAAGTTGGTAAAATTCCCCTGGCGCCCTATCCGCCCTTGCATCTTCATCCCTAAAAGCAGGTGCTATTTGGAAATACTTATCAAAGCCAGAGATCATCAAAAGCTGTTTAAATTGTTGGGGCGCTTGAGGGAGGGCGTAAAAACAACCTGGATGCAGCCTACTCGGCACTAGGAAGTCCCTAGCCCCTTCTGGAGAGCTTGCTGTGAGTATTGGTGTTTGAAACTCTGAAAACCCATACTCCCACATCTTCATCCTGATAAATTTAATTATATTATTCCTCAGCAGGATATTATCATGCATCTGCTGCCTTCTTAAATCTAAGAACCGATATTTGAGCCTCAAATGTTCTGGAAAGTTCTGCTCAATATTTACATTAAACGGAAGCTGGGCCGCCTTTGAAAATACCTCCAATTTTTCCACGACCACCTCAATCTCACCTGTTGGTATAGAGCTATTTATCGTATCATCCGATCTTCTGACCACCTTACCGCTTACACATATAACACTTTCATAATTGATATGCGATATGATTTCATAATCTTCCGCTGAAAGGTAATTAATCACTTTTTCGTGTTGCGATGTAACAAGTTGAGTAATACCGTAGCCATCTCTTAAATCTATAAAGAGCACGCCACCATGATCTCTCCTTTTATGGACCCAACCAGAAACCTTGACGCTTTTACCTATATCTGCAGAGGTCAACTGACCACAATGGTGCGTTCTATGCATAATTCACAAAAAATTCCCATGAATTGAATCTTATATATGAATCCATTGTTATCATCAATACATATTGAAACCTAGATTAATTAGGATTACAAAAGCTAAGCATACAAAATGGCCGCTATCACATACTTAATTTATACTGTATCTGATATTTGATGGCTATGATGTAAAAGTTCGTCCTGCTGCGCCTCATCCTTCTGGGCCCACAATAGCCCCACAAACTCATGCAGAGCATCGTGCAGATTATACATTAGCTTTATAAGCTCAACAATACCCATAACCACAGGATTGTCACTATTTGCATAATTACTAGCACATTGATATGCACATAAAAGTAAACTTACTGACCTAGGCAGCATATGCTGCGCAACACAACTAGCAACAGACATGCAGGCACCGCGCCCATCAAGCCCAACTAAGCTTGGGGTAGATGATAATATAATATCAATGCAAAACTGCGTACTAGTATCACAATTTTGAAATTGTATACTATGTTTGATCGCATACCTAACTGTATCTACTAGTGGCGCTACACTCTGTGTATAACAACACTGCACAGTACCGCACGCAAGATGCACTTTTTCTAAAATAGCCTGCAGGCCTGGACCATTCGGATCAATTATGTGATCAGCGTAATCACCACCAAAAAGACGGCTCCGTATAGAATTGAATGCCCAACATACCCCATTTAAGACCCTTATAATGTGATCACTATTTTCAACTATATATACCCCTGTCTTAGCAATGTCTGCATATTGTGCGCTGCGCTCTGCCACTGCTTCTAACTCTCTCTCAGCCCTCTCCTTAGCCTCCTCAGCCTCCGCCTTCTCCACCTCCATTGCAGTACGCTCCGCTTCCATTCTACCAGCCTCCCTTCTTACCCTTGCTACATCTGCCTCCGCTCTTTCTGCCCTATTTGTTGCTTCCCTAACATCCGCCTCCATTACAGCACGCTCCACTTCCATTCTATCAGCTTCCCCTCTTGCCCTTGCTGCATCCGCCTCCGCTCTTTCCGCTTCCCTTCTTGCCCCTGCTGCATCTGCCTCCGCTCTTTCTGCCCTATTTGTTGCTTCCACTTGCCCCTCCATTGCCCTCCTAACAGCCTGCTCTGCCCCGCGCAGCGCTTGATCATGCCGTGGGTAATCCACATCCCCCCTCCCCTCTATCTGCCATGGAGCCACGGCTGCTGGACGACCAGACGACTGCTGAGTATACCTCTCCATCTGATTTGCGCACAGCGCCAACACAGTGGCTGCATCAGTTCCAGGTGGCAAACCCAATGCTTCTGCTTGCGCCCGTAAAAGTTCGGGGTCAAAACCACTAGCTTGTTGGCCAATTCCAGCAACACCAACCGCACCTTGTTCTGCCTGGGCTTGCTGCATCACTTGCTGTCCTGCCCCTACAGCATGCTCTGGCTTTACATTTGCCCTTCCTGCATCTTCCTCTAGCCTCAGTATCTTATTCCTTAGCTCCTCTAAAATTCTCTCACCACCATCATAAAGTTTTTTACGGAATTCATCCAATTTATCCAATTCGCCCAGTTTAAATCGCATAACATCAAGAAATGCTTTGTGACAGTCACCCCCAGTAACATCAACTTTATAACCCATATACTCCTTCAGTTGATCTGGGGCTTTAATAGTTAGTGGCTCTGATACAAAATTCTCCCCTATACTAAAAGTAGTACTATCTACTGTAATCGCACTAGTGCAATCTCTATAAAAACCTATTGCGTTTTGCAGCAATCCATCTAGCTCAGTGCCACTTTCCTCCACGCCTTGAAGCGATTCTTTATATCGATCACCTAAAAACTCTTTGAAGCTGTCTTTGTACCACTGGGCCATGGATGCCTCATTGCCCGCAGTCGGCCGCTCAGCATGAAGGCAAAACCCATATACGATGCGCTGTAATCCCCAATCTAGGTCGTTTGTAAGATAAAACAAACTACAAACTAGCTTGTCGTACATAGCCTTCTTTATCTCCTCATACCTACCATCTTTCTGCACAGCACCTTCCGCACCTCTTGCTCTACTTCTCATAAAATATATAAATCAGGACCAAATCACCTATCAGTTGTATTATACGCACACAACGCCCAGCAGTACACCGCTATGGTAAGCCAAATCAGAAACTTTTCAGTTAATAGACCTGCTGCGTAAGTATGAATTTTGTTAAAATATGTATAAAAGGTATGGAGACTTACTGATCAAAGAGGATCTCCATGTCCCTAAGATACACCAAGATACGCAGAAATCCCAAGACATTTC
>NZ_JAJBJB010000063.1 GCF_021811845.1 Candidatus Cyrtobacter zanobii
GATTTATTATTTGTATATTCTTTCAAGTCATATAGGGGCTTGCTACTCTGGGCAGAGATCGAATTATTATTAATATTATGAAAGATGATGAGGCAAGAGGAGTAGAAGATCTTAAAATTACCCATCT
This sequence comes from Candidatus Cyrtobacter zanobii, assembly GCF_021811845.1. Lineage (GTDB taxonomy): Bacteria > Pseudomonadota > Alphaproteobacteria > Rickettsiales > Midichloriaceae > Cyrtobacter > Cyrtobacter zanobii. The sequence goes on from NZ_JAJBJB010000063.1 coordinate 128, forward strand.
TGGCAATTGCATCTTCGGGCTATTGCAAGATAAGAATAAGGATATCGCTGATGTTGGGGAGCGGCTCGTAGAGATATGCTATGCATGTGCATGTGCCGCTGGGCTGTATGAGGATCTGGGCTCTATTAAATTAGAAGACATGCGGACAGATGTTGAGAAGCTGAGATACATCCAATTTGCGATGAATAAATTATCTGAGCTAGGTAAAAAAGATTATATGAACCTTGCAATAAGTATATTATACCTAATGAACACGCTGGAAGACCTGGAGGGGCAGGCATATTTCAATCATAGAGATGTTGTTGAGATATTCAGATCAGGGCTTTGGCGCATTAAAGAGGTATGTAGTGATTTTGATAAGGTATCTGAGGCCGATATTACAAAGGTGCTGCAGATGGAAACTAGGAGGTTTATTTGGCGTGCAGAAGGGGAGCGTCGAGACAGGATTAATATGCAGATTTCGTGTGCAAGTGCTAAGATCAAAGAGTATGCCAAAAATGTTGAGGCTGCTTATAGTAGTTTGCATGTGCCATCTATTAGGGCGGTTGTAAATGAAACATTTAATAAATTGTTAGATGGGTTGAGAAGCCTTGTGCGTGCTATGATACACATCTTGCATGCGGAGGACATAGTAGAGAGGCGGAAGCGCCATATGGTGCAACTGATTGGTAAATTACGGTCTTTAGAAGAAAAGTTACAGCAAGCTAAACAACAAAGTGATCAAAAGGCATTAAAGGCTGTAGAGTCAGCATGCGCCGAGGTGGTACGCTGCTATGAATGGATGATGTATGAGAGTAGGCTTACTGATGGCTTTCAGCATAATGTTAACTTGGCCAAATCTCTAATTAATATATTTCGTGATGTTCCCATTGCGGCATACCGCAGATGTTGTGAGTATATAAATAATAAAGTGCCACCACAGAGTCTAGAAGAATTTGTGCAAGGTATCAGAAGAATTGCAGAACAGTGCTCAATAGACGTGATATCTCAAATTGATAATAGTACTAATTATAGGGCGCAACTGATTGATAAATTACGGTCTTTAGAAGAAAAGTTACAGCAGGCTAAACAATCATGTGATCCAAATGCACTAGAAGCTGCAGAGGCGGCGCGCACCGAAGTGGTAAGTTGTTATGAAGGGATAATAAAGGAGTGTGAGCTCCGTGGCGCTCCGACTACATCATACCGCATACATTATTGGGCCATAAATAAGGAAATATCGCCACAAGATCTAGAAGGATTCGCGCAATGTGTTAAAAGAATCGCGGAACAGTGCCCTATGGATGTTATGTCTCAAATTAATCTGGATATTATTAAAAAAGACGGTTTTGTAACAGCATTAAATGAAAAATTGAAGGCTATAAAGGGTGGCAGGTCATCTAGGTGATTGGTGCATGTGTTCAATAAGTTTATTATTTATACATAGTTTCAAGGTATAAGGTTTATTGTTACTCTAGGTAGAATAATATAGTTGTTTTATAATTATGCAAAGCAGTAACATAAATGATGCTTCAGGCGAAAGCGTTGCAGATCGCATAGGTAGCATAAAAGATGAGCAAATGCGCGAACAGCTCATCAAGCTATATAAAAATCTTTCTGGTAAAAGTGATGCTACTGGTGTTCTTGCGAGCTCAGAATTTACAGAATTTTGTGAATCAGATAAGAAATATAGAGAATTTGTGTTGGGAGTATTAAATTTTTGTGATGCAAAAGAGAACTGTATGATGCTTATTGAGAAAATGAATGACCCTACGCGCGTTACTTCTTTCATCGCAATGGATGGAAAAAGGAGCCTCAGTGGAGGAGATAAGTTCAGTAAAGTGATAGACGATATGTCTTCTAGATGTGTAGAGCAGCTTTCGTACCTTGTAGGTGTTGATCCAACCAAACAGCAGAACTCCTTCTCTCATCAATATACTAATCCTACTGAGTTTATGCATGCAGAGATGGGGTTTGTGGAACGCGATATTAATGAACACACTAATCAGGTGCGAGATATGTCACTATACATTATGCTGAGCGCTGCGTCTGGTGTTGTTAACAGCTATGCTAAATCTGTTATAAATGTTCAAGATGAGCGGAGTCGAACATCATTTAAAGGGCTTATGCGCCAAGCAGCTGTTGAATTTGTAGATAGTATTATTGGTGTTGTTCAGGCTGTGATACGGGCTTGTGGTGGAGATAAGCAGATTCGTAATGAAGACATGTTAAAGCGTGTCGAGCAGCTGAAACAATTAGAGGAAGAGCTGAATAATACGCGATTAAATCTGTCTGATCCGTCAAATCAAGATAATAAATCAGCAGAAGCCTTAGAATCTTTAAGTAATAAATTGGCAGATGTGGCTCGTCGCCTGCAGCAACTCGATAAAAGAGGTATTGGTGATGCATTAGGTCAACTATTATATAAAGCACCGCTTGCAGCATGCAGCAGATGTTTATCATATATGTTTGATGGAAAGCAGGTAAGTCCAAAAGATCTAGAAAAACTCAGTGAAGGTCTTAGTGATATATCTCAACGAATATCTCAAAACCTAGACAAGTTGAATGGTAGTAACGATGAAAGAGCTACTAAATATAAAGTGATGTTGAGTGAATTAGGAGCCGAAACAATAAAAAAAGATGGGTTTGCGACTACATTACATAAAAAATGCAGCGAGATAAAAACAGGTGGGCGTGGCTAAAGCGCATATAGCAAGAGATTTATTTTCATGTGGTTTAAAAAGCTTGCTATATGGCAAGCTTTGCATACCAATTTTGGAGGCTAGTCGATAGATAATAAATTATCAATATCTTGACATATCCTAATAATCTCTCACTATTAGTCCTTCTGCAAATTAATTTAAACTTGGTTCTTGTGGGGTTATCTTTCTTTGGTAGAAAATTAAATAAAAAATTTAGTCTTCTTGGGCTGTTTAATAGTATCAAAAGATTTTTCTTATCTTTATATTTAAGGGTAAGGGCGTCGACTTTCTTATTGTTAAGTAGGCTGAAGAAGTTGGAAGAAACAAACTATAAGCTCGGTATGTTCTTTTATAATACAGGAAAAATAGATGATGCTATATTGAGATTTAAGATCCTAAGGATGTTTGGAAAAAAATATCGTGCAGAATGCTCTTATTATATAGGCAGGTGTTACATCATATTATTGAAGTACGAAAAAGCTAGGAAGGAGCTATTTTCAGATATAATAGATCAGGATGAGGAATTAATATATTGCAGAAATTTGCTGGATGATAAAACTATTCGATATATACCACATAAGATCTTAGAGCATAAATTTGATATTATATCTGAGCATTATGATGCTTTATGTCATAATATACAAATTTACGATCTTATAGTCAAAAGAATAGACGAGTATTCGCAATTAAGGGGGCTATTTAGTGTGCTTGACATCGGTTGTGGTACGGGTATTGTAGCGAAAAGATGTGCTGGCGTGAAGGTGTTTTTTGATGGCGTTGATATTTCTAGAAAAATGATAGCAATATCTGAAGGTACTGGCTGCTATAAGACGCTGTTACATGTTGAGGCTGGTGCTTTTTTCAGTGGTGCATTGAGAAATAATAGGAGATATGGTGTGATACTACTCTTGGACTTCGTTACGTATAATCCGCAGCTGTTGCATGCGTTTGCGCTTAATATTGGTGATTTGTTGCTTGAGAATGGCGTATTTATTGTGAGCTATAAGGTGGCAAAAGAGGGTGAGGTGGAGTTTATAAAAGAGCTTGAGGAGTTTAGATATAGTACAGATTACATTAAAGGAATTTTCTCGCGGTATACTCTTCTTTGTGAGGAGGCGACAAGCTTGTTGAATTCACAAAATTCGAAACTCATGATTTATAGTAATTGATGTAGCTCATGAAGATATTATGGATATTCTTAGGTACGTTTTTATGTGCCTGTAGTTCTAAAAATGATATAGCTAGCACAAATAAGTTGCCTACTGTTGCTAGCAAATTACCTGCTGCTACCAGCAATCTACCCATTAAGAAATCATTCTCGTCCAAAGCAGTTAAACAACCTATTTATCATGAATCAGAATTTAGTTTTGAGGGAGATGATCATCCATATAGTGATGTTGAAATTCATGATTCACTGGAATCATTTAATAGAAAAATGTTTCAATTCAACCATGTGGTAGATAGATTGTGGATTAGGCCCGTTGCAGTGGTATATAAAAAGTATATTCCTGAATTTGGGAAACGGAGAATAGATAATTTCTTGGATAATTTGAAGCAACCGCTATATGCAGCTCAGGGTATTATTACCTTGAACCCAAAAGTTGTTGTAACAGCTACAATAAGATTTATTTTAAATTCAACACTTGGTGTATTTGGTTTGTTTGATTTTGCCGCAACAAAAAATATCAAGACGCCTTATATTTCAGGTGCCCAGATACTAAGAAATATTGGGGTGAAGAAGGGGCCATATATAGTATTACCTATATTTGGGCCGCGCTTTGCACGTGAAGCTATTGGTATGATACTAGACAGAGGGCTAGATCCTATGACATTCGCAACGAGCAGCAAGGTAACATTGTCAAGGGCTTTAACTAAGGGAACATCTGTTAGAGCGCATATATTGGATATAACAGACCAAATAGAAGAAGATTCTATAGATAAATATGCTGCAATGCGATATATTTATACACATGTTCATGAAAGAAGATGAGTAATATGAGGAGATTAGCCGTATTTTTAATGATTTTTTGTTTCGCATCAGCATCGTTTAGCTCGGAAGAGCAAAATATTAGAAATTTTATAAATTCAGTGGTGCAAAATGCTTTACAAGTGATGTCTTCTTCTAATGCTGACTCTGCAAAGAGAAATGAGCTTATATCTTTATTTCATGATGTTGTTGATGCTAATTGGATGTCTAGGTTTGCTATAGGTAGCGAATGGAAAAACCTCAGCGAGACACAGCGGGAGGACTATACATCTTCTTATGAAAAATACGTAGAGTGTTTATATGTAGAGAAGTTTAAGATATATGACGGTAGGCAGGAGAATCAGATTATTTCTATAAAAGAATTACCTAGGGGGCAGGCTTCAGTGGAGACAAAGATTACGGCAGTGCGTGGTGAGCGGGACGTCACGATGTTATATAGATTAAGAAAGGATCAAAACAATAATTGGAAAGTAATAGACATAATTGCAGAAGGTATATCCTTAATGACAACACAACGTTCGGATTTTAAATCAGAAATATTGCAGCATGGCATTGAGTCACTAATCCAAAATATGAAAGAGAAAACAAAAAAATGCCATTAGGTGAATTTACTTTTATTTCTTATACTCAGGTAGATAGTACTCAGACCAGCGCGGCAAGGTTGCTGGATGCGGGGCACAAGGTGCCCTTTATAATCAAGGCTGACCACCAGACCGCTGGTTTTGGCAAATATAATAGGAAGTGGTATAGCCTGAATGGTGATATAGCGATCACCATTGCAATCACGCCTGCTTGTGATGAGAAATTATGGCCAATGCTAACGTATGTAGCTGCACTTTCTGTTGGTGAGCTAATAGCAGATGTAACATATAAATGGCCAAATGACGTTATGATTGGTAACAAAAAATTATCTGGTATTCTTCTTCAAAAATATAAAGACTATCTTCTGATAGGTATAGGTGTGAATGTTATACGGAAGGACGGAATGATCAGCATCTCAGAGCTTGGTTATAGCTGTGCTGATAGCTTTCTTTTATCAATAATAGAAAATTTTAAGCTATTTTATAATAACTACATACTAAATGGCTTTTCTTATATCAGGCCTAAATGGTTGAGTAGGGCTGGGTCAGTTATTAGCTCTAGGTTGCCTGGTGGAAGGGTTATAGATGGGGTCTTAAGCGGAATAGATGATGATGGTGCGCTACTTGTTACGAATGATGGTGTACTTAATAAAATATATGCGGCAGATACGCAGTTAATACATACTTAATATACTTATCTTATAATATTATATCTATATTATGTATATTTAGTATGGTGCTTAAAGGGTGTGGTATTGCAGTTTTGTTAATAGACCTGCTGCGTAAGTATGAATTTTGTTAAAATATGTATAAAAGGTATGGAGACTTACTGATCAAAGAGGATCTCCATGTCCCTAAGATACACCAAGATACGCAGAAATCCCAAGACATT
>NZ_JAJBJB010000064.1 GCF_021811845.1 Candidatus Cyrtobacter zanobii
ATAAAATACTCTAAGTTATTTAAAGAGGAAGATTGCAATGAGATAGTTTGCTCTATAGCAGGTGAGCTTGAAAAATTAGAGAATAATGGATTAATTGAGCGAACAGATGAAGAGAAAAAAGAGAGATTTAACTCTTATTTAGATTCTATATCTGGCAAGCTAAATGATTATTTTGAAAATATTGGTATAGCATCATGAATAAAATAGCTCATGAATATATAGCCAATTTAAAAGATCTATACAGTAATTATTTAATTGAAAAAAGGCGAACAAAGGAGAAAGAATATCATAATACTTTATCAAAAATATATGAGCTTGCATCTGAGCTTTTGCCAGAAAGTGCAACTATGGCTCTGAGGGAAGAAGGCAGGCAAAAAATGAGGGCATTAAATTATTTAAGTGGTGAGTGTGATAGCTTAGATAAGCGCGGTGATATGTATGGTGAGCTAAAGCTCACAGAATTAAAAGTGGATATAAATTTTGATTATAATATCGTAGGCATTTTAAATGGCGGTACTTATTATTCTATTGCAAATTTGCAGAAAGTTGATTGGCAAGAAAATTTTAAATTACCTGGAAATAAAGTGCGCGTTCAATCGCCATATCATAGTATTTATCTGGCAAAAGATATGATTCTTATCTATGCAAGATGTTGGCGATATATGATTTTAGAAGATAAATATAGAGAATTTTTTAAGTATATAATTTATGAATATTTGTGTAATGACTTAGAAATTCAGGCAAATGTTGCATATCTTCAAAGGCTCGAGAGATTAAAAAATGAGATAAAAACAAACTTTGCAATGCAAATAGAAGAGTGCAAAGACAGGAATATTGTGGAGCTTAATTACTTTAAAGGAAGATGAGAGAAATTATAATTTACCAGAAAAATAGCAGAGTTGTGAAAGAAAGGTTGGATGAGATTTTTATACCATATAAGGGGAGATTGAGGCTATCTGAGCTTATAAAGCTGGACTTTAATCAGCTATATATTAAGGATTTACTCACAATTAACGAAAATGCAATTGATAAACTAGATCAAGTAATTCTAAACATAATCAGGGGCTTAGATAATCTAGGGCTTGCCTGCATTATACATTATGAAATTAAAGATTTTAACTCCAAGGAATTATTAAAGATTCACCCAATAGTCTGCAAGCTAACAACTGATTTAGGTTACAAAACTACATCTGAATACGTGTCATTGTTTTTTAATGGCACGCACCACCAGATTATGGGAGATATGGAGGATTTAAAAATGCTGTTAGGAATTTCGTGGTCTGATTTAATCGATGAAAAAAGTATATATGTTCCAAGGGAATACGTATCGTTTTTGCAGCAGCAGGTGGCTTTAATACTGAGCTCATATTTTGAAAAAGAACCGCATCAATATCTAATCATGCAAACAGAGGCGATGAAACGAAATATTTACGCAGCGTGGGATTCTATTTATAAAGATTATATGAGCGATCTGGTGCGGCAAGATATTAATCAATATATAGTACAGCAAAATAATGCAACAGATTAGTATATTCGATGCACGAATTCGCGGCAATTATAACCAGGGCTCACAGTTTTTTAAATTAACGAATTTCTTTGAAAATAGCTCTGATCTTGAGACTGAACTGAGGCGAAGAGATATAGCCCCAACTAAACCTACATTTTGCTCTTTGCCATATTTTAAATCTGAGAAAAATAATGTAATTGCTGCTTGCTATGTGCTGGATAAAAATGGACAAGATAAATTAATTACGCTAAAAGCTAGCGATCTTGCTATTAAAGATTTAAACAGAAAATACAATGTGCCTATCTTTTGGAGAGATGATGCAATTATATACCCAATTTTTTCATTTTTAGATGCAAATCTAACATCAAAACCAAAGCAATTTATTGAAGAAGATAAATGTGATTTAGAATTCCCTATTGATGAATTTGATTTGCTAAGCATTTCCGTTGAGGAATTAAAGCTAAGACCAGATATATTATATAAAATAAGGAAAAATTTAAAAGAGGAAGGTGATATTATAGTGCTGGATAAATATCAAAATGCACTTAAAAAGAGCCAGCCAATATTCTTAAAATACTTTCATTTATTGATTTATGCATATGAGAATTTACCGTTCTTTTTTGTGGCAGTTGCACCAGAATTTAGCTTAAGTACTAAAGATAAAAAATGGCAAATATATTCAATTAATTATGACGGAGCTAAAATTCAGCAGATAGTTGAAATGCATGGATATATATTTCTCTTTCTTAAAGAGAAGACTGTTGTATATACCTTAAGCGTTCAGCAGAATGATAACAATTTTCCGGATATAACAGAGGCTTCGGGCCAAAATTTACCTATAGGAACGGACAATGCCTTCTCTGTCATTAAACATTTGAATAAGATCATTACCCTATATAACTCAAGTATTTATACCATTGCACAATTCCAACCAACAAAGATATCGATCCCAACTGTAGATGCATGGCTAGCTAAATCCAGGAAAGAAAGAAGCTCTATTGCGCTTATGACATTGAAAGAAGGCTCATTTGATTTTTTGTATGCGGTAAATACAGATAAAAACGAAGCTTGGATTATGAATTTACACAATGAAACTTGGTCCCACTGCAATTTAAATGGCATTGCTTATAAAGAAGTGGCTTATAGCGCTAATCACAACACAAAATATATCAATATATTAGGGCAGCTTTGCAGCTATCAGAACTCTCTATCTGAAAAAAGCGAATATACAATTGAAACTGGGCTTATCTCACTGGATAATAAGGTACATTCTGTTAGTGAAATGGTTATCTCATTTGACTCCCTCCCTCAAAGTAAGTTGCAACTGACTGCAGAATATAAACTGCTAGGCTGCGAAAATTGGCATGAAGCAACCAGCGAAAGTGAAATAGAATACTCAAAATTAAAATCAGGCAATGTCCTGCATCGCAGACTTAAAATTAGGTCATCCCAATTTGCCTTAAAGCTCACCTTTAAAAGCCTTGAAGAAAGTGCTAAACCGCTCATTATTCAAGATGTTGTGCTTTATGTGAGTTAATAGATCACTATACTTTCAATCCATGCTTGAGTTTTACTAAAGTATAACCTATAATAAGAGTCATGTGTTAGTATGATTTTACATATGGAAACTCTTACAATTAGAAAGTCTGGCAACGCAAATATAGTTAGTATACCAAAAACCTTATTAAAAACACTTGGCTTGGGTGAAGGGGATAAACTAAATGTAGAGATTAAAGATAGCAAAATTATTTTATCTCCTTATGATAATACACTGCAATCCCTATTACAGGATAGCGCACCAGCTTCTTTTGAGATGCTAGAAGAAGATATTGAGTGGGATCTTTCTATTAAGGGTAATGAAGTATGAGTGGCTATATCCCTGATCAAGGTGATATTATTTGGCTAGATTTTGATCCTTCTGCTGGAGGTGAAATAACAAAAAGGAGGCCAGCTTTAGTTATATCAAAGAAAATGTTTAACGAGCGTACAGGACAAGCTTTTGTAGCTCCAATCACAAGCACAGAGCGTAATAATAGGTTGATCATCCCACTATCTTCAAAGCAAAATACAAAAGGATATATATTAACATATCAAGCAAGGTCTTTGGATTTTAAGAGCAGAAATGCAACTAAGATTGAAAATTGCGATATACTTTGCTTAAAACGCGTTTGTGAGGTTATAAGATTAATAATCGATGTAGAATGAAAGAATCTTAAAGCTTATTTAAATGGTACTAACTTCCTCATTATCCAAGGTGTTATGCTGAGCGTGAGTTAAGAAGCAGATCTAAGTATCAATTCTTTATACTGTTTTTCAAGTGTTTTACTGGTTTTAACATTTTCGTATATCTTGCCCATATCTTCCTCATTCATGCTTCCAACTATCTTTTCTACCTGTGTAAAATATACCTCAAAAAGACGGCTACATGATACATAGCTATCCAATCTTAAGAACCTATACCTTATACGCTGGAACGGACCAGCACAATGGTACATTTTTCTATTCTCTGAATTTATAAGTAATAGTCCAACTTTCTTGTTACAATTAAAATTATTATAAACGCAGACCGCAAGCTTTTTCTTGGTGGGTAATATGTCCTTGTTAAAATACAAAACAACATCACCTACCTTTAAATGCAGCATTGCTAAAATTTTATATCACGCGAATTTTCCTTTAAATCATTTAGTATATCAGGATCATCTATTAAATTTTCATAAAGCACTTCTGTGTTATTGCCTAAAGCACGTGCTTTGCGGTATGCAATATGTTCATGATTTTTTCTTTTTACTTCTTCAAAGTTTAAAGCACCATATTCAAGATATCCTTCCTTTAAAGCCTCAATATCGCTCTGGGATAATAATTCCATATTACATTCTCTTTTTGCTACATAAAGGTGTCCCTTTTCCTTTCTAAATGGCATTTCATCGAGTTCAAGTTCACACATCATAAGTTCTTCCAGTTTTAAGATATCATAAGCATTTTGCGGAACTGTGCCATAATCCATAGCTCTATATGTATCACCTGTAACAGGTCTTGCATAATTGTTTAAATGATAGCAATCGGCATGAAATAAAGATTTCAGTATGTTGTACATATTCACCCCCTTCTCCTTATTTTGATTCATAAGCCATAATAAGGATTCTAATATCTTATGCAAATTAGGGATAAAGGTTATTTTCATACTTTTAACTACAAACTTATCTGTATTGTACAATACTAAAACTTTATTGCAATGTATTTAATACTATAACCTAACCCGCAAATTGCCTACCACAAAAATCAAACATCAATTTCATATTCTTGTAATATTCTGTTACAATACACCGCTTCATTAATCAAAAAGTAAGTTGTGGCAAAGAAGAAATACACTGCAAAGCAAAAACAGGGGATATTACAATCTTTAAAGGATGATTTTACAAAATTTGCGAAGCTCTCTTTAAAAATAGTGGATAAATCTGCTAATGTGTTGCCCTTTGAGCTGAATGAGGCACAGAGGATTATCCATGAAAAACTAGAGGCTTACAGAGAGAAATACGGGAACGTGAGGGCCATAATACTCAAAGGCAGGCAGATGGGTTGCTCCACTTATATAGCCGCAAGATTTTTTCATAAAATGATGTTTCATCCTCATCTTAAAACGATAATACTGAGCTATGAGGGTGGTTCTGCTGGGCATCTTTATAACATGGTTAAAAACTTTCATCATTACTTGCAAAAAGCTATTAAAAGACAGCAACTTAAATCTAATAGACAGGAGCTAAAATTTAGCAATGAATCAGAATATAAGGTAAAATCTGCAAACAGCAAGGAGGTTGCAAGGTCACTCACCGCACAGCAAATTCATGCATCAGAGGTTGCTTTTTGGAAAGATGGAACTTCTATAATGAGCAGCGCACTACAAAATCTTACCGAAAAAGAAACGGAAATAATATTCGAATCAACAGCAAATGGACACAATGATTTTTATGAACTGTGGCAAAAAGCTGTAAAAGGTGAGATTAAAGTGCTACCTATATTTGTGCCATGGTATCTTGAGCCTACTTTCCAGATGGAGGAGTTGGATTTCAAATTTGAAGATTTAACTTGCGATGAGCAAGGATATGCAAAGCTGTATAATTTAACAGTTGGGCAAATGCTCTGGCGCAGAGAAAAGATTGCCTGGCTTGGAGAAGATAAATTTAAGCAGGAGTATCCAATTACCCCAGAGGAAGCATTTATATCAACTGAGAAAAATGAGAGTTTTATCCCTATGTCACTGATTCTTAGGGCATTAAAAAGAGAGTTCAGTGAGGAAGAAGAGTATTTAAACAAGAATGAGCCATATATCATAGGGGTGGACCCAGCAGGGGAAGGTGCTTGCCATACTGCTATAGTTGTGCGCAAGGGCAGTGAGATTATTTTCTGCCAAAATTTTAAGACCCCAGATACAACAAAAGTCATAGATTTAGTGATCAATTACATTAATAAGTACAAACCTCACAGACTATTTTTTGATAAAGTTGGGCTTGGTAAGGGTATTTTTGATGCTTTAAAGAATAGACCTGCTGCGTAAGTCGTTTTTTGTTCCTGTGTTTTTTTGTCTTTTTTTTGGACGGGCTTTTGTCTTTTTCTGATGATGCTTATGCAGCAGAAAAACCATTTTTGAGATTAACGATGCCGG
>NZ_JAJBJB010000212.1 GCF_021811845.1 Candidatus Cyrtobacter zanobii
TAATAAATCTAGCTTTTAGTAAAAATAAAATCACAACTCCAAAAGTGCTTTATAGCTAAGTTTAAATTCTGCTCAACATATCCTAAATCAATTTGAACTACCCTTTCCTCAAATAAGCAAGTTTTCAAATCTAATTTTAAGTATAAGAATTTGATGTCCTTATTATTGAATATCCTGCTAAGAACATATGCATAAATAGGCAATTGTGGCGCAAGACCCAGTGAAATTGATTCAATGCTTGGCAATGCACCAGTCTTGTAATCTATGACCCTAACACTACCATCGCCTAAAAAATCTATCCTATCTATAGTTGCATAAATGGTGATATATTTATTATCTTCATAAAAGCATTCCCTCTCAGCATAAAATTCTGTATCACTCTTGAGTATAATATCCCTTTTCTGATATTCCAAAAAGCTTTTGGCTAATTTTTTAGCATTAATAATCGTTTCACAATTATATTCCGCAACCACCGCTTGAACTACCTTCCCAAACTCCATTACATAATCTTTTTCACTGAGTGATGTATCCAAAGTAATAGCTTTCTCCAATACCTTATGAATAGTTGTACCTAATATTGATTTTTGGCTACTAATTTCTTCTGTCTTAATACCCAAAATATACTTAGTGTAATATTCATATGGCTCATTCATTAACAATTTTAAGCCTGTGGCCGATAGCTTCTTAGGCATTAAATGTTGTGGGACTTTAATACCATCATCGTGCGGTTTATTAGCTGCTGTATATTTTATATGATCTTTGCGCTTATATAACCAAATTGGCGATTCACCAACACATGAAATAACAGAATTTGTATTTGTAAAAATCTTTGCAAGCCCAGAATAAAAGAGGTGCGCATTGGTAAATGAATCACTTAGTGAAAGTACTATATACTGCTCAAAATGACAAAATCTTAATTTCTCTATATCCAATACAAATAATTCACTATTTATAAATTGATTATCTTGAAG
>NZ_JAJBJB010000065.1 GCF_021811845.1 Candidatus Cyrtobacter zanobii
CATCGTTAATCTCAAAAATGGTTTTTCTGCTGCATAAGCATCATCAGAAAAAGACAAAAGCCCGTCCAAAAAAAAGACAAAAAAACACAGGAACAAAAAACGACTTACGCAGCAGGTCTAATATACTCTTTAGATCCCTTTGAGAGCTTTCGTTAATAGATCGCTGCATACCAGAGAGTACACCGATTAGATCCACTTTCACACCAGCTTCTGCAAGCGCACGAATCTTATCGTTAATAGCTATAACCTTACCTGAAATCATTGCTTGACCAAGTTTATCTTTGAAATAATCAATATTAGCTTGGTATTTGCCCATTATTTCGGTTGTTTTATCCTTCACTCTTTGGCTGAGCTCGAATTCGCTCTTTGGGAGGTCATCTAGCCTCTTATGCCTGTTAGGATTATAGGAATTGGTGAAGTGTGTGTTATAGCGTACTGAATTTACCATAAATCATGCTACCAAACATATGTTAATAAATATATACAATATATTGAGAAAATGAAATATAGAACCTGGAGCTAATTATAGTGCAGAACTTATAAATGGTTACTGTATTTTATGATTTAATTCGTCTAAATATAAAAAGCCGCCAGTATCATCTTCTTTCTTTTTTTCATCCAAGCTTGATTTGCTTGCCTTTTCATCGTTATGGAGCTGCAGTATAAATTCCACACTAGGATCTGCAAATGTATGGATCGCGCCGAACGGTACTCTTAACCGATGGGGCTGCCCATGAAAATGAAGCGTGACCTCAAAGTAAGTATCGTGCACTCTCAGATCTTCGAATTGATTCTGAAGTACTATCGTCATATCAACAGGATATTTACCTAATAAAGAGGCTGGCAATATCACATTGGGGTATGACGTATAGAACGAGATATAAAAATAATTACCGCCCATTAACCCATTCTTTTCGGTTATTGTCAGTACGTTCTTTATTATATCTATAATTGCCTTATCAAAAAGAGCTCCATAATCAATGTATGACATCTTAATTTTTAGACAAATATTAGCAAGAGGGCACACTAAAGCATAACTTTATTATTCACAAATAATTTTTCTTTTTAAATTATATTTAATATCTGGAGCTGGTAGGATATCATAATGCGAACATATCATATTATGAATTGGTGTGATTATAATAGGGGAGTATGTAGCAGATGATATAAGATCTAATATCATCCAAGATGTAGTACGGATTCATGGTGGTAAATTTACTAACGGGGAAGTTTTTACTATGATGCAGCAAATGCATTATTATAGTAGCGCTGGGCAGCAAATCTATTATATAGATTCCGTTAGCAGAAATTTTAGTGAATCCATTCTTCAGGTTCTCTCAAACTGCCATTTAATAAGATCTTTATATAAAGAAAATAAGATCAATCTCATCTTAACATTTTTGCCATTTATGAGGCAAGATAAGTTCCTGCAAGAAGGATACTTCTTTTCTAAAAATTGTCAGCTTATACCAGAGCTACTTAAGACAGCAGGTGTGAATAAGCTCATAACTATTGATGTGCATTCGATTGAAGCTATAAAATCATGTACTAATGTTTTTGGAACAGATTTCATTAATCTTTTGCCACTAGGGCTTTTTGCACAAGATATAGCAAGCATGAATATAGCGGAGCCTATTATATTAGGTAGCACAGATGGGCTTGATAAGCAGAGCGACAGAGCATTTCTGAATATCAGAAGGTTGCAAAAAATGATAAACTGCAAAGAAATTTTTTTGATGAAAAAGGAAAGAACTTTCAGAAATATTGCTTCTTCATTAGTATCGGGTGACCCTAATGGTAAGGTGTGTATAGTGCTTGATGATATAATCAATAGCGGAAAAAGCGCGCTAAATACAGCGCTGGCACTGAAGCGCGCGGGGGCACATAAGATCTTTATATATGCAACACATCTAATAGATTCTACAGCTGAAGATTTCAAAAACCTTCTTGCGATTTCAGACAGAATGGTTGTCAGCAATTCTATTTCTATAAAATACAATCAACTAGCCTCAGATATCAATATAAGATTAATAAATCTATCAAATATGCTGAAAGAATTGCTAGTATATGGAAGTAAAACTATTTTTTGAGATCAAAAAAGTGCTAATCTAGCAGTATTCGTATTTAGGTAATCTTCTTTAAACAATGGTTTGGAGAAAAGTTAGGAAAGTAGCAACTCACACAGCGTCAGATTTTGGTCTAAGCGGTCGGTGCGCGGAGAATTTTTCTATATGTTTTGAAAGGATATTAAAGAAAGAGCTGCTTAACATATATGATAGCTTGAAAAGTAATAACTTTGATTCGTTGCGTATTTTCCAATCTATAGGAGTAAACGAAGAGGTGAAAAATAAGTATGAGATACGAAGCAGCAGCTTTGAATTATTAATACAGCCGCTCTTTGTTGATTAATGTTTGCTTTACCGCTTGCGATTTATCTGTATGATTTGCGCTAAGATTTCTATGATCTAGTTCTTTTGTGGTATTGGTATGAATTTTACAATTTCAGCTAGTTACAAAGAAGGCGCTGTAGCTTTTTTTGCATTTAATCGTGAGTTTCCAAGTGCGCTTAGGGAACTAGATAATGAGGGTATGATACTCGATGCATTTAATGCTGATAAATGTGTTAATGATAAATCTTGTTCTGTAACAAAGATTTTGGCACCGAGGGGGAAGTTTTCACATCAAACAGTATTTGTAGTAAATATTATAAAGAAGGTAGATGAAGATCTATTAGATTCTATCTCTGCTGCTTGTGCTTCTTTAACATCTGTATTAAATCATGCAAAAATAACATCAATTGATATCTGTCCAGAAATTGCAACTTCTGTTGATAAAAAGGAGATTATTATATCTATTCTAAATGGTATTAAGCTTAGCAATTATGCATTTAACAAGTATTTTGTTAAGAAGAAAAAAGAAAATGAAAAAAGTTTAGTGCACGCTAATTGTGTAACAGATCTTGATATAAATAGTCTGATAAAAGATCATATAGCGGTTTTGGATGGTACATTGCGTGCAAGAGATCTGCAGACTGAGCCTGCAAATTATTTGTATCCTGAATCTTTTGCGAACCTTTGCAAAGAGATGGAGGGACTCGGTGTGAAGTGTAAGATTTTATCTAAAAGTGATATGGCAGAGCTTGGCATGGGGGCATTCATCGGTGTTGCGCAGGGTAGTGCATATGAGCCAAAATTAGTGGCTTTGGAATGGATGGGTAACGGTAGTGCTGCACCTATTGTTCTTGTTGGGAAAGGTATAACTTTTGATACAGGTGGCGTTAATTTAAAGCCTACACCTGGTATGACAGAAATGAAATCTGATATGGGCGGTGCTGCTGTTGTTGCATGTTTTATAGAATCACTTGCTAAAAGAAAGGCAAAAGTAAATGTTGTTAGTATTCTTGCCCTTGCAGAAAATATGATATCAGGCACTGCGCAAAGGCCTAGTGATGTGGTAACTTCAATGTCTGGTCAGACTATTGAGGTTGATAATACTGATGCAGAGGGTAGGCTGGTACTTGCAGATGCCATGTGGTATGCACAAGAAGTATATAAACCTCAGTTGATGATAGATCTTGCAACCCTCACGGGTGCTATAACAGTAGCGTTAGGTGATACGTATGCTGGTCTTTTTGCAAATGATCAAGAATTAGAATCAAAGCTCATTAATGCTGGTAAGAAATGCGGTGAGTTGTTATGGCATTTTCCTATGTCTAAAAAATATGACGCTCAGATAAATTCTGATATCGCAGATGTGAAAAATACAGGCCAATCTGGAAGGGGTGGTGGCAGCATAACTGCTGCGCATTTCTTGCAAAGATTTGTTAAAGAGGGCGTGAAATGGGCGCATATAGATATTGCTGGTGTCACAAGAAATAAATATGATGATAAGCCACTGTATCCTAAGGGTTATACTGGGTTTGGGGTTAGATTACTGAATGAATTCATAAAATCTAATTACGAAGCGTAATATTATGGTGAATTTGGCAAGGGTATCTGAGCTTATAAGTTCGAGCATTTTTGGGTTGTATGGCATAAATGCTAATCCTGAGCTTTCAAGTAGTGATTCTCATGGGGATTTCACAACTAATGTTGCCCTTGTCATATCTAAGACACTTTCTAGAAATCCGATAGAAATTGCAAAAGAGATAGTCAAATTGATAAATGATGGTGTATTTGAGCGAATTGAGGTTGCTGGTCCTGGATTTATAAATTTTACTCTATCGCTATCAGACTGGCATAATGCTTTGGAGGATATTATCAGGAGCGAGAATTTATTCCCAGATATAGGGAAGGGGCGTGCTGTGCAAGTTGAGTTTGTTTCGGTGAATCCAACTGGGCCTTTACATATAGGGCATGCAAGAGGTGCTGTTTATGGTGATGTGTTAAGCACTATTTTAGAGAAAACTGGTTTTAATGTAACCAGGGAATACTATATAAATGATGCAGGAAAGCAGGTTGAAACTCTGGCTGAATCTCTGTTTTTACGCTGTTTGGAGTTAAACGGGGAAGATGTGGAAATTACAGGCTATCCTGGTGAATATTTGATTGATATTGCCAAATCCTTCATGGATAAAAATCCTAATTTATTTACTGAAAGTAATTCTAAACTAACTGAAGAGCTAAAATCATATGCCGTTTCAGAGGTGATGCATTTAATAAAGCGTGATCTAGGAAGACTTGGTGTTTTTTTTGATTCTTTTATTTCTGAAAAGAATGATATTTTGCCAACGCTTGATATAGTTATAGAAAAATTAATCAATCAAGGGCTGATATATAAGGGTGTATTAGATGCGCCAAAGGGTATAGAAAACAATGATGATTGGGAGCATAGCGAACAGTGGTTGTTTAGGTCATCGAAATTTGGTGATGATTCAGATAGGCCAGTCCTTAGATCAGATGGCACACCAACATATTTTGCAGGGGATATAGCTTATCATGATCATAAAATAATGAGGGGCTTTGATAAGCTTTTCCTTATTTTGGGAAGAGATCATATAGGATATATCAAAAGGATTGAATCGGTTGTAAATGCTATAAGTAATGATACTGTGCCTATAGTGATCAAGGCAATGGAGCTGGTAAAGATAAAAGATGGTGATAATAATAATATAAAGATGTCTAAGAGAAGCGGGAATTTTGTCACTGTTGCCGAGATTATAGATCTGATTGGAAGGGATGCATTAAGATTTTCCATTTTAACCAAAAGGAGTGATACTGGCCTTGATATAGATATTTCAAAGCTTCAGGAGCAATCTAAGAATAACCCATTATTCTATACTCAATATGCACATGCCAGGGCATGCTCTGTATTAAGAAAGGCAAAATTTGACCCAAACAAGGAGTTATATTTAACAGAAATTATTTCAGAGGAAGAAGTTAAATTAATAAAAAAATTAGCTTATTTTGAAACATTGATTATTGATGTCGTAAATACAAATTCTTTGCATAAAATTACGTATTATCTGGAAGAGCTTGCATTGCTCTTTCATCAGCTATGGTCTAGAGGAAATAAAGATGAGGAAATGCGATTTATAGATCATGAAAATGAGTATAAGACTACAGCTAGACTTGCACTAGTTTTTGCGTTCTCCAAAGTGTTAACTGCTGGTCTAAAATTACTTGGAATAGACGCGGTGGAGAGTATGTAGTATGTATAATCTTGTCTTTTGAGACTTTTAAACGAATAAATCCTGAAAAGATCAATAGATTACGGGCACAAAGCGTCTCGTCCTGATTTGCGAAAGGTATACAATCTTGAAAATAAGTATTAAATCATCTTTCAACTGTAATTCTTCAGTTTACAGCCTATAAGAGTGAGGGATTATACACAATTGATATAGTGAAGTAGATAATACTTGGTGCAGTAAAAATCTCTTAATAAGTTTTTATA
>NZ_JAJBJB010000066.1 GCF_021811845.1 Candidatus Cyrtobacter zanobii
GTAATAACTCCTTCGCTTGAATCTAAAAATTCCGCCATCAAGATGAATGGATGTTTTGCACCATATGCAATATAATTCATTAATGCACTAAGTGGTATTAGTATAATTGTTAGCAACACAATATCTAATGTAGCTGCTATCACTCTCCTATTAAAAGAGGCGTATTCTATCTCCATATTTTTATTTTATAAGACTAATTCCATTCATATAATCCCTTAATATAGCTGGTATGGTAATGCTGCCATCTTGGTTTTGATAATTTTCTAATATTGCAATCAATGTTCTGCCGACAGCAAGACCAGAGCCATTTAAGGTATGAACAAACTGCTTAGCACCGTTTATATCTTTATACTTTGCAGACATTCTACGGGCCTGGAAATCACCACAATTAGAGCAGCTAGATATCTCTCTATAGCAGTTTTGTCCTGGCAACCAAACCTCTATGTCATATGTTTTCGTAGAGGAAAAACCAATATCACCTGAGCATAGAAGCTGCACCCTGTACGGGAGTTCAAGCCTCTTTAGCACCTCCTCTGCAGCGCCTAGCATTCTTTCTAATTCATGATTAGAAGACTCTTTATTAGTGATACTTACAAGCTCTACCTTTCCAAATTGATGCTGCCTTAGCATGCCACGAGTATCTTTGCCAGCGCTGCCTGCCTCTGACCTGAAACATTGTGTATGAGTAACAAACCTTAGCGGTAATTCGTTTATATTTAAGATGGAATTAGCAACTAAGTTTGTTAAAGGTACCTCACCTGTTGGTATCAAGTAGAACTTGTCTTCAACGGCAAACAAATCTTGAGAAAACTTTGGTAACTGCCCCGTTCCAAACATAGCATTATGGTTAACAAGGTATGGAACTGCAACCTCTGTATAGCCAAATTCATTTGTATGTATATCTAACATAAATGAGGCTATTGCCCGCTCCAATTTTGCAAGTTGGCCTTTAAGGAGCACAAATCTAGGACCAGATATTTCTGTTGCTTTTTCAAAGAGCATGCTATCTTGCAGCAATTCAAAATGCTGCTTTGGCGGAAATGAGAATTGTGCTTTATTTCCAACAGTTCTTACAGTTACATTCTCAGATTCAGAAGAGCCATATGGAATATCTGGCTGAAGAATATTAGGGATCGAGCTAATCAGCTTGTGAAACTCATCTTCAAGAGCGTCAAGCTTGATTTTTTTAGTTGCAATTTTTTGCTTAATTTCTTCTGCATTTTCTGTAAGAGGTTTTGTGGTGTGTGGCTTTGCAAATTGCTCTGCTATCCTATTCCTCTGGCTCTGCAAATCTTGCATAATAGTTTTTATCCTTCGTATCTCTTCATCTAATGAAAGTATCTGTGCCACAGAATATTGTTGCTTGCGTCTTTGCATCTCTTTATTAAAGAGCTCCGCATTTTCCCTAATAAACTTTATATCTAACATCCCCTCTCTATGAATTTAGCAATCAATAAAGAAATTTCGTACAATAATAAAAGCGGTAGAGCAAGAATAATTTGGCTAAAGACGTCTGGTGGCGTTAGGATTGCGGCAAGTATGAATATGACTACTATAGAATGTCTCCTATACTTGGCCAAATTATATGCGGTCAATAATCTAATTTTTACTAAAATAGATACTATAATAGGAAACTGAAATACTACCCCAAAGGTTGTTACAAGCTTTAGAAAAGTAATTAGGTATTGGTCCATTTTTGGTTGAAATTTAACATTCATGTTATTATTAAAAGATATGAAAAATTTTACCATAAATGGCATGATTATCTCTAAAACGAATATGGAAGATATAATGAACAAAAATGGTGAGAGGATTGCGCATAAACGTGCTAGTACTACCTCATCTTTATAAAGTGCTGGTTTTATGAAATGATATACCTCCCACGATATAAAAGGAGCTAGAAGCAAAAATGCACAATATGAGGCTAAGCTGATCTGGCATTGAAAGACTTCTGTAATATCTGTGAAGATCATGCCGGTACTAGGTATGTTTAGAGGGATTGAAATCAATATGTATAAATCTTGTGCAAAAGAAAAACATATTGCAAATAGAACAAAATATAATAGCGTGCAGTTAAGAATTCTTGCTCTTAATTCACCGTAATGCGAAAGGAATGAGCTCATTTGATCGATTGACATGTAATTTGTCTATATAGTTTCATTAGATGTTGCATAATCTTTTTCTTATTTGTTTGGATTATCTTATATAATGTGATAACCTCTGCAGGTGAGAAAACTAGTATAATTATAATTAATATTAGAGTTAATTCCGTAAGCGATACACCAAACATGAAATAGACATATACTAAGTTTGTGTTGTATGTTACCACTTTTAGAGAGTAAGTTCTAGAACATGTCCTCGGAAATACTAAGAAATAAGGTTAGAAGGTCTCTGCAAGAATTGGCATTGCACGTCTCTGAAACATCTAGGAGGGTTTCAAAGCTAAATTCTGAACTTGCAGACCTAATGGGAAAAAATAATGCACTTAAGGAGGAAAATATAAGGTTAAAAAATGAAGTGAATGACCTTAGAGTGCAAATTGCTAGTATGGAGAGGGACATGATGGGAAACGATATATCAAAATCGGATGTTGGGCAGGTGTATCCTGATTCCAGATCTGAAGTATCAATAGCAGAACTAAGAAGGCTTTTAAGTAGGAGGGACAAATGAAGAAGTTTACCGTAAAATTCTTGAGTGCGGAGCTCAATCTCGAATCTGATAACCCAGAGAAGGTCAAGGAGTTCGCGAAATCAATTTCTGATCAAGTGCTAGAAATTAAGGCAAAAAAGCCAGGCTTGGGGGATTTAAAGGCATTATTTTTATCTACTTTGTTAATTAGACAAGAATTAGAAAGTATGAAGGATCTTATAAAAGAACTTGAGTTAGTGCGGAATAATAGGGATATGATGGAAGGCGTATTTATGAGTGATTTAAATTTTATTAATGAAGAAATAGAAAAATGCATCAAAACCCTAAAAAGCTAATTTGTACGCGAAGGATTGAATTTGATGCAGCGCATAGAATCATAGGCCATACTGGGAAGTGCAGGTATCTGCATGGGCATAGATACGCTCTAGAAGCGTCATTCACATGTGATGTAACAAGGGATATGGTGGTGGATTTTGGCTTAATAAAGGATGTACTGACAAATTGGATCAATAATAATTGGGATCACACGACAATACTGAGTATAGGTGATATGGAACTTGGGCAGCATATTGAGTATTATACAAAACAAAAGGTTTTTTATATGGATAAGGCTCCAACAGCTGAGAATATGTCATCTATTTTAATTACGGAAATTATACCATCACTTTTTACAGGAAGTGATGTAGTATGTTGCAGGGTTCGTGTATACGAAACACCAAATTGCTATGCAGAGGCAACTAGCTGTTCATAGAGTATGACCTATATATTTCATATAATTTGCATTCTACACCTAATCTTACATCACTAATAATGTTTTTAGAGTTTGTAAGGTTATATTTGTAGCAAGTAATACTATTTATAAATATCAGTTTGCGTTAAGCAAGGTTACTATGTTGTGTCCTGTTAGCTTCTTTTATTTGGTGCGGCTATGTTCTTTACAAACGTATCCAAGTTTGAGAGATCTAATTTCGACGTAAGGCCTTCAGATACATTTCCGCTACTTTCAATGCCTATCGTGATTGGGACGTTGTAGCTTATTGGTATGAAAGAGAATCGTGCATTTGATCTAATTAAATTTCTCTTTATATCATAACCTGTTGATATTGCCCCTGCTATTCTATCAGTACGCATGGAAGCACTTTCTAGTGTTAATATTTGATCAGATAATACAGCTTTACCCCTTACGTCATTAAAGATCGTGGCGCCACTATTAAAGGCATTATTAATCCTGCCATGTAAGCCTTCAAAATTTCCATATTCTACTAGATTAATTACGCTACTCAAATCAATGCCGTTCCACTTTATATTACCTGATAAGAATTGTACTTCGCCAGTTGCTGTATTAATAAACTGCATAATATTTTTGCCCGTAAATGAAACCTTACCGCTCATATTTAATGTCCCCTCTACTTTATTTAATGGAAAAGATGAGAACATTTTGATTAATTCAGTTATGTTTGCGTCTACTAAGCTAAAAGCTAGATTTGCTTGAGGGGAATCTGGTCTGTACATCAAATTACCCACCGCATCTATTATGCCTATAGGCGTTTCTGCTTTCAATCTTTGTATTTTAGATATATTGTTATCCGTGAGTAGATCTATATATATTTTTTTAGCATTATACCCAATTAAATCATCTATTCTCAACTTTAATGAGCCATTTTGAGCTATCACATCAATGATATTTGCATTAATTAATCGTGGAAATAATGCTAAGTCTAGTTTTGGGAAATATAATTTTGATGATATAACTGGGTTAAGTCCATCTATTTTAAAATTCAAGCTGCTGATTAATGAGGAATTATCTGATGTGAGGCCTAGATCGTTGATAATCAATGATCCTTCTTCTAAATCTAAGTTGATGGAAAAATTGGTTAGTGTTGTTTTATTAAATATTAACTCATCAACTCGTATATAAGAATGGAGTTCAAAGAGCGGCTTTCTTAGAAAATTATACTGATTTAGATCTAATATATTTTGCCTTGGTTCTAAAAATTGCGTTATAAAGGTATTAAACTTTTCATTTAAGTTGAATACATCAAGATTAATGGCGCTAAATCTTAGAGTAGAGTTAATTACAATGGGTTTATGTATTGTATCTTCAAAACTTATGCTACCTAAAAATGCTGCATCGTCTATAAACCCCTTAACGGATAGGAAATTTGTCTTATAGGGTGTTATTTTAAAATCTGATTTAGCGATAAATTTCTTAGCTGTATAGTGTGCTGGCATGTTACCTTGCAGTAATTTATTAATCTCTGGAATCTTAATATATATAGTACCATTAATTTCTGGTCTTATCTCATTTACTGTGGTCGCAAACGACGACGCTAGTTCTATATCTTTATGTTGAAATGCAAGCTTCTCTAAGCGCATTTCTCCTTCAAAAATGTCGCCATTAATATATACATTCTCGAATATCTCATCGCCTATTAGGAAGATTTTCTTAGCATATAGGTTAAATATAATATTAGTTTCCTTGAAGGCTTTCTTATATTTTTCACTATTTAAAATTGAGAACATCTCGTCCTTAAGGTTGTTTATATCTTTGTTTAATTTGAGTGGTACTCTTGTTGAATTAATGTTGGCATTAACAAATATGTCTGTTTTTCCGCCTTTTGTATCTATTTCCAAATAATTGGAACTATTTTCTTTGATGCTAAATGTACCATCTTTTAAAGTGGTTTTAAAAATCATTTTTTGTCCTGCATCTAAGACCAGCTCAGCCTGGCCGTCCAATTTTAATTTATTACCCTCTTGTATAGTAAAATGATTGTTAGCTTTAAACGAAAAATCTCTTCCTACAATCTCTAGATTTAGGTTGTTTTCTGGTGTATTTGAAGACAAAAAGTTAAGTGTATATTCTTGGCCT
This sequence comes from Candidatus Cyrtobacter zanobii, assembly GCF_021811845.1. GTDB lineage: Bacteria > Pseudomonadota > Alphaproteobacteria > Rickettsiales > Midichloriaceae > Cyrtobacter > Cyrtobacter zanobii. The sequence goes on from NZ_JAJBJB010000066.1 coordinate 5,522, forward strand.
TGAAGAAGGTATGAGCCAACCAGATTATATTCTCCGTCCAGAGAAAGTAGCATCATCTTCTTGAGAGATATTGAGCTAAAATCCGTAAAATTGATATTATTAAAAGTTGTTTTGCCGCTTAATGTGTTGATATTTTTTGCTAAATGTAAATATCTTTTTAGCAGAAATAAATTTATTGTAGAATTTGTAAATTCCGTTGCTGTAATGGATAATTTTGAATAAAACAGGCTTGGAATATCAACATTGAGTTTTATTGTTCCGCCAGTGAGTAATTCTTCATTCTCAAATTTTAAGGTTGGTTTTTGGATTATAAAATGTGGAACTGGTAATATGT